>DATBXD010000237.1:0-2265 GCA_036514475.1 Nitrososphaerales archaeon | reverse complement strand
TCAAGAGAACAATGGGCGACGAGATAAGATCAGTGAAGACAAGAGCCCAGAACAACGAGATGAGACTCAAAATAATTTCATACAACGCAGCAAGGATCGCAAGTCTAACCTATTCTTTACTCAGAGGATTTCTACAGAGCCATATTAACCTAAAGAATAAATACGGAGTCTAATCTTGTAAGTTTTGATAATATTTGCCAAGTGATAAATCTGTCGGAGGAATACTTTTGCTAGTAGGTGTTGTAGGAATAGTTGTTTACGGATACCTACTTTTCCTTGCAGATTCAACGATTTCACTTATTATATTGAAATTATCAGCATTCTTTGCTGTGGTGATGATCTTAGCCATAGTAGCTTGGATTGGCTACACAATGGCTACGACACCTCCTCCTGAGCCGATTGATGTCAGTGACTCAACCACCACCCCCTCAGTAGAAGACACTAGTCATAGTAATATTGAGTCAAAAGCTTAACGAAAGCCTGAATCTAAGGCGTCAAAAAAGTAAAGATTAGTTATAACATCGTCATCAGGAAGTCGCTGTCTTTAGGTCCAAAACTACTTGGTACCAGCGAGGTCCAACTTCCCTAACAATATTATGGCTAATCAACTCATATTTTAGGTTCGGGTTGTTATTCAAAGTCTTTAACGCCTCAATATGCGCATCATTGTTACGAATGGAATAAACATGCGTATAATAGTGAATAACTCCTTCAGGAGGTCTTAGTGCGCTAACAGCCACGTCTAAGTAGCTTGCTGATTGTTCTGGAAGCGGCATCAAAACCCTGCTAGCCTCACCCTTGATATCAATGACTACTTTTCTAGCGTCACCTAGAATTGGAATTATTCTGTCAACTAACTTGTTAAGCTTAATGTTCTCAATCGTTAGCTCATATGCAGCTTTGTTCACATCTATACTATATACTCTAACATCAGGCACTTTCTTAGCTATTATGATCGAATAAGCACCAACTCCAGCGAATAGATTAGTCACTGTCTCTCCGGGTTTGACTAACTTAGCAATTCTGAGTCTTTCGGTAGAAAGTCTAGGTGAGAAGTAAGCTTGAGCAAGATCCACTTTAAACATGCAACCATGCTCTTTATAGATTGTTATGGTTTTTTCTTCACCGAAGATAACCTCCAAATCTCTTGTTCTATATTCACCAGATACCGGAGTTATCTGGGCCAACACAGTGTGAACTGTCTTAACATTCTTAATTAGCGCTTCACCAATCAACTCTTTTCTGCTTTGGAGCGCCTCGGGAATCTTTATCACTGCAATGTCGCCCACAATGTCAAAGCCTCCATAAAGAAGAGAAATCTCCTCATCACTTAGAATCCCCTTCAAGGCTTGTTTCAACATTCGTGACATGGAGCTACACCAAATAACGAGGAATTAAACTAAATTCGTACAAATATGCCTTTCGAAGAATGAAATCATTATCTGATGATTACAAGACTGTTCTTAAAGTACTTTCACATTCGCTAATAGCGCATTATCTGGTTTTTCACGTTTCTTCATTTGATGTGTTTTCATTATCTTGGTTTGGTGGGTTTTCATTATCTTGGTTTGGGAGGTTTTCGGTTTCTTTACCATTAATTGTTTCTTCGCTAGATTGCTGAGTATCGGTTTCTTGCTCGTTCTTCTTAGTGCGTAATTCAAGCATGAAAACAGCAGCTATTACTATCGCTATGACTATGTAATTCAAAGGGGGTGCTAACGCTGTTGTGATTAACCCAACTTTAGGTATGGTAAATACGACTGTTCCAATGTAATCTTTGGAAGTCACACGCCAATCATCAGGTCCGCTGTTATGATCCCCTTTAGTTGCTATTCTTCTGGTTATATCGTTAAAAATCGTGTATACTCGATGAACTATTACCTTGTTTCCATAAAGTGGTTCTTGGAAGACAATTATATCTCCTCGATTCAGACTGTTAAAATCGATTCTACCGTCAACTATGATTATGTCTCCAACTTCCAGTCTAGGAATCATGCTTCCACTCGAAACAACGAAGAATGGCGTCGTTGTACCAAATGCAACCGTTAAAGCTATCCAAATTACAATCATCCCGAGCAATACTGCTCCAATACTTACAAGAGCTCTAGTTAACGGACTACGTTGTTCCTTTTTTGGCTCTTCAGTCAGATTCTGCTCAGATTCCATAGTCACGCACATCTAAAGTTTAAATGATCGGTATCTATATGTTATGCTTCTTATGCTGTGTTGGATGACTATCCTCCGTGTTGTGTCATCTGTATGAAG
>DATBXD010000236.1:0-2520 GCA_036514475.1 Nitrososphaerales archaeon | reverse complement strand
ATATATTGATCACTATTAATTGATTCAGGTATTACATAGATATCCAGTGTTGGTAGGCTCATAACACCTACATGAATTAGTGTGCTTTCGCTTTTAGATGTATATGTCATCTTCGCAGTTAAGACGTTTTGAAAGCTTCCCTGTGTCACACTTAATTTAATTATGTATTCACTTTTTATATCAGTCTCAGAGATTAGTAATTCTTTGAATGTGAATGAATACCCAGATATTTCTACAGGTTTATCTTTTTCCAATACAGTAGAATATGTTGTTTTGTAGAAGCTTGTTCCTACGATTCCTATTAGAATCAATATCATGCTAATGTGTACAATATATCCACCGTATCTCCGACGTCTAGCAACAAAAACTCGGAAAACTGAATTTATAACTTTTATTTTCTTGACTCGCGCATAATCCTTAGCGTCAAACAAGTATTCTTCAAAGTGAATAAGAACCGATAATATTGAAGCTCCGAACCCCACTAAAGAATATAAGTCTCTAAAACCAATATAGTATAATACTATAATACCTAAAGCTGTTAATATTACGGGGTACTTTAGTTTCGCTAGAATCTCAGAACTACTTGTTGTTCCCCATCGCAGTATTATACAAAAGCCCATAAGCAATACAAGTGATAACATAATAAATGGTGAAATTGTATTGTAGAATCCTGGACCTATACTTACCTTTGTATGTGTTATAATTTGATTTAAGAGTGGAAATATAGTTCCCCATATGACTATCAAGCTCATTATTACGAATAATAAGATATTTAAGAGGTAAGAGGTTTCTTTACCAAGCGCAGATTTGTAAACATTATTCAAAGTTCTGACTTGACCAAACTTAATTACTAATACTGCGAGTGATAATATGATCATAACTCCTAAGTACACTGAAAAAACAGTTCCTATTACTGACTCTCCGAAGGCGTGTACAGATGATATTAAGCCGCTTCTTGTTACAAACGACGCGAAGAAAACTGTCGCAAATGTTCCTATGCTTAATAGAATATTCCAAAGCTTCATACCTTGCCTTGTCTGTTGAACATTAATACTGTGTAGGAGTGCGCTTCCTACAAGCCAAGGAATTAATGAAGCGTTTTCAACCGGATCCCATGCCCAGTAGCCCCCCCATCCAAGTACTGAATATGACCACCAGCCTCCTAACCATATACCTAATCCTAAAAATAACCAAGAAAATAAAAGCCATTTTCTAACTCTGAATATCCATGTTTCACTTTCTGATATCAAACCTGAAATAGCATATGCAAAAGGTATTGTTAAGCCAGCGTATCCTATGAATAATGTTGGGGGATGGATTATCATACCTTCATTTTGAAGTAGTGGATTTAGGCCGTTGCCGTCTAGGGGGGTTATTAGAAGTCTCTTGAACGGGTCATTAATCGTTGTTAGCAATATTAGTAGAAATATGTTAACGGATAGAATTATGGTTAAAGCATTTCTTGTTACCTTATCATCTTTGTCTTTAATGATAATACCTACTGCGAATAAGGAAAGTATCCAAGACCAAAGCAGCAGCGAACCTGACTGTCCAGCCCACAGAGCACTTATTGTATACCAAAGTCCTAGACTTCTATCAGAATAACTTGCAACGTATTCAACATTAAAATCCCTTATTAGAAAATACCATAGTAGAGTTGCCGTTGCAATTGTCAAGAATAATGCGTGAACAAGAAGAGTTATCTTTGAGATTCTATAGATAGATTCTTCCTGCTTACGTCTTGAATTGTAAAGAAAAGTTGCAAATGAAATGATTGCTGTTAATAGAGAAACAATTATAGCTGAGAAACCAATATCCATTAGTTCTCACCTAAGTTAGCTTCTTGGTATTTTGATGGACATTTTACTAGTATTTTTTCCGCGTTAAAAACGCCTTTATCGTATTGGCCGACTGCGACGACTTCTGTGGAATTCTCGAGGTTGTTAACCATTCCTTTATAGCTAACCGTTACATTATTAGTTCCATCAGTAATGTCAAATGTCAAAATACTTTTTGAGGTATCAAATGATATGCTTTCAATTACTGCTTTACCGTATACCTGAACGTTTCTGTTGATTACGTTACCAGATATAAGCTCAGTAACACTAATGTAAGGTGAAACATTGGTGGAGAAAACCCCCGCGATTAATACAATAAATACAATTGGAAAAATTATTAATATTGACAGTTTAAACTTGTTCATATTCAATCATCTCTCGCTTGATTCATCAACTAGACTTTGAATATTTTCTAATCTTTGTTTATATTCTAGTCTTTGTTTTAGGTATTCTATTTCTTTTATTTTTCCTTCTTTGAAATCTTGTTCTAGCTTAGATAGTTGATTGTTAATCTCATCTTCTTCTGATTTAGATTTTTTGTTAGAAGATGTTGATGTGTTCTCTAATCTCTGTTTATATTCTAGTCTTTGTTTTAGGTATTCTATTTCTTTTATTAATCCTTCTTTGAAATCTTGTTCTAGTTTAGATAGTAGATTGTTTATTTCATCTTCTTCAGATTTAG
>DATBXD010000235.1:0-7937 GCA_036514475.1 Nitrososphaerales archaeon | reverse complement strand
GTAAATTACGTAAATTAAGTAGTGGGAGCTACTTCAGCTCCTTTTTTCCCTATTTCTTGGTAAAGCCGCTTTTTTCTATTTAGTGCTTAACGGTATTTGTTGTATTAGATATCTTTTCGTATGAATAGTATGAATGAGGCGATTAGTGGTACTAGTATCCATGTTATTAGAGATGTGTAGAGGAATGGGAGGATCCCTTCTGCGCCAAATACTTTGGCCATAGCCATTCCTAATTGTCCAAGGGCGATTGGATTTGCAGCCATCTGTTTTGTTACGAGCAAAGCATAAAGTGATACTTGTCTGACGATTTCAAGAGGATTAGCAACTACAATAGGTATCATGTATACTGGTTCAAACGCCACAGTAACTATCATGCTGAGGAAACCCATATCGATAAGCACTGCGAAGAGGAACCAGAAGAATAGAGCTATACCTAGCGCCATATTTCTATCCTTACTTAATGTTGAAATTAAGAAGGCTATTCCCAGCATTGACGCTGTTAATCCGAACGCGATAAGAATAACGTAGAAGAACTTTATGTTAGGAACTTCCATCACTATTAATGCTGCAACACCCATTCCAATAACTATCGCTGATGAAACAGCTAGGAATATTCCGAGAAACTTACCCACATAGACATTCACTCTAGAGATTGGTTGAGCGAGTAATAATTCAAGAGTATGTCTATCTCTCTCACCGACTATTGCAGCTGAACCGATTGGAAGAGCTATCAGTGGAAGGAATGGGAACACCACCTGAGTTGTTCCTGCTATTAGAGTTTCTATTCCTGGAGCCATCATTCCTAATGCGTAAGCGACTACAAATGGTAAACCGATAACTAGGAAGAAACATATGACGGTGAAAGATATTAGCCAACGACTTCTTATCGATTCACTATATTCCTTTCTAATAATGGTGAAGACTCTTGACGCCATTTCTATCACTCAGGTCCTGTCATCTTCATGAACGCTGCCTCGAGACTTGGTTCTTCAACTCTAAAGCTACCAGGAGTGAAACCAGCCTGGTTAAGGGTTTGTAAAACTGTGAATTTATCATTATATCCACATGCCACAATTATTTGATTCTTATTAAGTTCAGCGTTATTAAACCCTACTTTCTTCAGCGCATTCAACATTGGTTGAGGATCCTGATTACCTACGTCTATAAATAGATGGTCTCGTAAATCGAATTTCCCCATGAAATCATCTACGCCACCTTCTCCAACGATTTTTCCACGATTAATAACAAGCACGTTACCGTGAAACAGCCTAATTTCGTGAGCTTCTCTTAGAAGGTGTGTAGAAACTAAAATACATTTTCCCTTCCCTAGTAGATCAGAAAGAAGTTGTCTGAATCTTAATTGACCTTGCACATCCAGGTTTGCAGTCGGCTCATCAAGAATAAGTATCGGTGGGTCAGACAATTGAGAAATGCCAAGCATCAAACGTTGCTTCATTCCTCCAGATAGGGCTCTTGCTTTCCTATCCTTGAACCTAACAAGTTTAATCTCCTTAAGTACTTCATCGACTCGCTTACTGTCGACACCTTTCAAACCAGCATAGAACTTTAGATTATCAACAACAGAAATATCTTCATATGGAGCTGAATGCTGAGGAAGATAACCGATACGCTCACGTACCCAGCGACCTGTTTTTCTAACGTCCTTTCCATCTACATTGATGTTGCCTTCAAAGTTTAGAAGCCCAAGCATGCATCTAAACATTGTTGTTTTTCCGGCACCATTTGGTCCTAGAACTGCATATATCTTGCCGTGTTCACAATTAAAAGAAACATCATCTAATGCTTTGAACTTCCCGTACTTTTTAGTAACATGATTTACAGCTATAGCTGTCGTTGACATTTGCGTATCGCTTCGAAAAGAATTTGGTTATAAACTTTTCTAATCTGTACCGAAAAATGTAATAAACTTAATAATCATTAACATAATAGTAAATCTTTATATTATTTAGTGACTTAAATGAATAATTATGCAATATGTTTAGATTAGAACCCACGGTATTTGTACAGAACAAATGCCACAACAATAATGACGGCTACAAGAATAGGTATGATAATAATAAGAGGATTAAGATCTGTTGTTTCTTCGTCTATTATTCCTTGTATCGCAGCATTAAGCTCATTATCATTAACAAAAGTTGCTCCAACGATATCAGATTCATTGATAGTAGCTATTTTAGTTACATTGACACCTGCTCTCGCAGATTTGATTGAGAACATTGAAGTTGATTTGCCATCACTATTAGTGGAAATAACTAGAATTTGCGCTAGATAATCTTGTAGGAAATCCCTATCAAGCTGAACAATTTTTCCAGAACTTGCCTTAGCCAAGTAAAGATCATTTGACGAGGGGGTATACATTATGAGACCGGGTATTTCGGGTAGTGTAGCTAAAACTGCAACCTTATGTTCCTTATGATCAACAGAAAGAACGGTCTTATTCACCATTGATACCAGTAGATTTCCACTAAAGTCTCCATACTCATCTCTAGCCACAACAACACCTCCAGTTGAAACGCCTGCACCAACATTGGCTATGTTAGTAGCAGACCCTAATTTATTGATCTCCCAAACGCTTCCATCATATGCCACTGCTAATAGATTGTAATTCCAATAACCTCTGTTGTCAAACGCCAAACCGGCAATTTCACTATCAGTACCAAGTGTCACAAAAACACGTACTGTATCCCCTAAAGGAGATATTTCAGATATAGTGCGTCCAGCCGATGCATAGACATATTCTCTAGGAAATTCAGCGCCTGAAGATGAAACAAAATGAACTTCGCTAACTCCTGCGAAAGTGGAGGCAAAACGCTCAATAGTCTTAGTTTGAGGATTGATTGAGTACAACTTTGTTGCGTTGTCTTCATTTGAAGCTACTAAGAATTTCTTTCCAGTCCAAACAATTTCAGAAGGATTAATTACAGAAGCATAGTCAGTCATTTGAACTTCCGCAAACACTGCAACAATATTGAATGAAAACACCAATAACATAATGATCCCTAGGAGCTTTACTGAACGCATAAGTCAACACAAAAATACTATAAATATAAATCTTTAGGAAGTAATTAATAAATAAACGTAAAAAAGTATATCTGAACTTATATTAATTAACAAACGTGATAGAAATGCAAAATAGAATAGTGTATTTGAATATAATTATCATGCTAGCACTAAACGTTAGCGTAGGATATTTTGCATTCAAAGAACCACCTGATTACATTATTTCAACAACACCAAACTTGATTTCAACTGATCAAGGTGGATTTGCCAACTTTACAGTTACGTTGTCACCAATAAGAGCTTTCAATTCGCAGGTAACCCTTCGTATAGCAGAGATACCAAAAGGAGTTCAAGCAACAATCGATAATAACAATACAAAATGGAACGTAAAAGAAGAAACTGAAGTTCCAGTGAATATCAAAATAGATCCCACTGCACCTGCAGGTCTATTCATTATTCTTATCGAAGCTAACAGCGGCGGCCTCGTTCACACAATAGAAGAGAAGCTGAACATAATCGGTAAAGGCAAAGTCATAGTTTTAATAGAGAACTTCTGGTTCTATCCCGATAACCTAACTATCAGGAAAGGCACTGAAGTTACATGGATTAACAAAGACCCAACAGGCCACACAGCTACTTCCGACAAAGGCGTATTTGATTCTAAGCTGCTAAGGGAAAACCAACAGTTCACATACTTATTTGATAAAGAAGACACATACGGTTACTACTGTATTCCGCACCCCCAGATGGTGGGAACAGTGAAAATAGTTGAATAATCATTTACTGAAAGATACTAATTGTCTTTAACTATAATATAGCCCTTCATATCAGTGTGCTCTATTCCACAGTAGACTGTGCAGTAATATTCGAATTTCCCAACTTCATCAGCAATGAAATGAATTGTTGCTGATTGATTAATGAATAAGTCGGCTGTTACATTCCACTTTCTAATGTATAATCCATGGTGAACGTCCAAGCTTGTGAAATGTATAGTCACGTTGTCACCCTTATCGACAGAAATCTCCGATGGATAGAACTCCCACATAGTTCCAGAAATATAAAAGATTTTATTATTCGAGTCGCCACCTATAATGGGAAATCTGAAGTTTTGATACCAATATATGACACTGATAGAAGTTAGAAATATCAATATGATTACGATAATACTAAGTGAACGTTCAAACACGCTCTTCTTAACATGTGGTTCCTTTGCCAAACACCACACCTTAAACATAGAACCACAGGTAAAAAGATGCTATCATCACTGTTAATATCATGAATGGAATCAACGCCTTAATAGCATCTTTCTTATTTTGAAATATCTGCTTCAATTCAAAATATCCCAAGCTTAATGATAACACTACACCTATCGATGCAAACGCTACCTCAGCTATCGGTATAGGTAAAGCTAAAGGTATCCATGGTAGAAAAGTAGTTCCTAACAAGTTCCAACCTGCCCCAAACGGATCTGAAGCAACTACCGGAATATATGACCATTCCATCATTATCAAAGAGAAGTTAAATCCCATCCATAGCATAAGCCCCAAAGGAATATACGCATACGCATAACTTACAAATATATTTCTCGTCGATACTTCCTTCACGCCAGTTAATAGTTTCGAACCATATGAAGCGAGAAGATGAAGCCCTGGAAACACGCCTAGAACAATGTCGACAATCATGATAACATAGAAAATATGCTGTATGATTCCCACTGATGTTGAGTAGAGAAGTAAATCACCCCAGTTCTTTAGCCAGCTCCATGGCCCGAATAGAACTGCTGAATATACGACGGGCAGAGCGAGAAGAATAAGAGAACGCCAAGCTTCATCTGGCTTTCGATGCACTTCCTTTGATTTTAGCTCTGCATCGAAGGGCCTGATATTGAGAGCAATATTGTCCTTTGGACAGGTTTTGAAGCATTCTGTGCAAAGTCCACAATCAGCGTTAGAAACCATATTCTGTGGAAACTCATACCATGGACAGCCGTATCCTTTTTCACTTCCAACGAAGCATTCCTTATGGCATCCACCGTCTGAAGCCGGTATATGGCAGATTTCTCTATCCTTCACTCTAACCTCCAGAGGTGAAAATTGAGCGTATAATCCTATGAATAGGCTTGGAGGGCAAACATGACGGCAGAACCTTCTTCGTGGAAAGATTATGAAAAGGATTGTAGCGACTATGATTAATGTGATTACAACGATAGAGGTGGGTAACGGACGTGTTATGAGCACCACCATTAAACTTGCGAACGCGATGAAAACAAAGTTTTGAAGCCAAACGTTTGAAAGCGATTTAGGCCAATGTTTATCCAAGATTATTGATGTGCCAAAACGCCCCCATAGCTTTCTTTGGATGATTTCACCTGGCCACACTATTGGACACATGAAGCACCAAATTCTGCCAAGAAAAGGTGTAAGTACTAACGCCAGCAATACTGACCATACTATCCATGTGAACACAACTGATAGATTCTTGGCGCCTAAACTTACTCCAATTATCCCAGTTATTATCACCAAGATAAAGAGTATGAAATTGATCAGTTGTGCTAACGGCTGAATATTTCTGCTAAGTATCAAGCGTTTAAGAAATTTATTTTCAAGCAGGTTCCTTTTACGATTTTTTGTTGTTTCCAATTATTTATCCTCCTTCAACCAAATGTAAGTTATGAATGTGGCAGAAATTCCGATAAGGAATAATGTACTACCTATGAAACGTAAGCTCGGTTGAACTATTAATTGACCTATCATAAACGGATGAAGCGGACCGCATATTGTAGAACAATGAATCCTGAACATACCTACTTTATCAGCAATGAAAGATATGGTTATTGGAGAATTTGGAGTAATAGAATCTTGCCTCACTTCGTAATCCTCTATGTAGAATCCGTGCACAGCGTCAACTGCATTAACGGTTATTACAACAATATCACCCTGATTTACAACTAATATAGGTGGATCAAAACCGAATCTGAAAGCTTTAACATTGAAGTTCTTAATATAGCTATCTTGAGATTGCGCTACAACAAAACTTGTAGACATAACGCCTAGTACCACCCAAAACATAGTGATAAAGACAAGTGCGACGCTTCTTTTTACCAAGTATTTCGCCTAAATTGTCGCTATAGCTCCCATTAGCTAATGATAAAAGGGTTACATTATTAAAATGTAAATCTAAAATAGAATCAATATTGGTAAATGAAATATTAATTAGCACTTATTCCAAATTGCTAATAGTTAGATTTGTTAATCAAAAAATTGATTTTCAAATTATTAATAAACAAGTTTATCAACTTTCGAAAAGTAATAGAATTTATGGAATCAGAATCAACCGTCAAAAAAGGATCAAGCCCTATAAAAATAGCGCTAATCATGTTAGTAGCAGGTTCGATTATAGGATTAGTCATTGGATTAAACTTCAATAACATTATACCTCAAGAGGACAATAAAAAAGGGATAAGCAACACAGAACAAGTATCTGCCGATGACGATCCCTATATCGGTTCTATCAAAGCGCCGTTAACTTTAATAGAGTTCAGCGATTTTCAATGTCCTTTCTGCAGAAACTTTTTCAACAACACACTTCCAGAGATCAAGAGAAACTACGTAGATACGGGGAAGATCAGATTGGTATACAGGGATTTCCCGATTTCAAGCGTACATAAATCAGCTCAGAAGGCTGCGGAAGCATCTGAATGCGCAGATGAACAGGGTAAATTTTGGGAATACCATGATATTCTGTTTAATAATCAAAAAGTTTGGGAAATAGACAACACAACAACTGAGCTTAAGAATTATGCTTCTGCACTCAATCTTGATATTAATGGATTTAGCACTTGTCTTGACAGTGGAAAATACTACTCTGAAGTTGCAAACGATATCAAAGATGGAGCTAAAGCTGGTATAACAGGGACTCCAACATTCTTCATCAACGACATAAAGATAGTTGGTGCTCAACCATACGACTACTTCAAAAACATTATTGAAGCAGAGCTTAACAAGAAATAAAATTAATTTATCAGTTCTTTATTCTTAAGTTCTTCAGATACTTCATCAAGTCCTAACTCGTTTAATTTTCTTATTGTAGGCTTACCTGTTGCAATATCCCAGCCCCGATAGGTATAGTACTTGTTCTTCAGCTCTTCGAATTCTACTTGGTTCAATGTTCTTCTAGCAACTTCCATATGTCCATCTCGGCGAGTTACTTTACCCGCAGCTTTCTCGGTAAAGTAATAATCTGGAACAGTGTCTTGGGCCCTAGTTCTTCCTTCACGGGTCATTATCGCTCTCTCCAAATTGAATATTCGCTCACCTATTCTTAGAAGAGAAGTAACGTCTGGCATTATATCAGAACCGGTTACTGCTTTGAAGAGCTTAGGCTCAATGTTGGGTGTGCAACCTCTATGTTTCTCACCGTACCAACTTGCATAATTTCCAAAGAACCAATCGCATAGAATCATTGATTTCTTTACACATTCATAATCTTGAACCCATTTAGCAACATATGCATGGCCTTCATTGTACATTCCGCTGTCAGTTCTGTCGATTGCTTTCAAACCCATTTCACCCCATACATCCTTAACAATACTTACAAGCTCTTCAGCTGTTAGCCAACCAAACTCCGAATATTCAACATGGTTTCGAGTCACCAAAAAGTAAAAGTCATGCTCGTTATCTAGTCTGCTCTCCATAGCTAACTTTAGTGCGAATACAGGTAATAATCGCCCTTCAAACTGGTTAGCAAAGCCACGGTGGTAGCTTCGAAGATAATTCTTAGAATTCCGCCCTACAATATCAGCTGATCTTGAAAGACCCTCAGCTAAGACGTCTCCAAACCCCTCTCTGTAAGCAATCTTTCGAATTAATGATTCAGCGAATTCGTACTCACCGACCTTATCAAAAGGTAGTCCAGTT
>DATBXD010000234.1:0-45649 GCA_036514475.1 Nitrososphaerales archaeon | reverse complement strand
TCTTATCTGAGTCTTAACTCTCTCTCACCTTGAGAGTTTATATGCGCCTATCAGGTGTGTTGAGAGGGAGCGGTCTTTTCAAATGGTTAAAGTGGAGGATATTGGAGACTATCGCAGGACACACATATCGAGTGAACTGGGACCTGAATTAGATGGGTTTCAAGTCACAGTCGCAGGTTGGGTTTCAAGCATAAGACGCCAAGGAGGCATATCATTTCTTATCCTCCAAGACCGAGATGGAATAGTTCAGGTGACTGCTATTAAGGACAAATCCCCGTCCAAAGTTCTGAATGTCCTTGAGGATCTTCCACTTTACTCAGTCGTCGCCGTTAAAGGAACTATCAAGGCTATTAAGAAGGCTCCAAGAGGGGCTGAAGTAGTTCCTGAAGAAATCAGGGTTCTAAACGTAGCTAAACGAGACCCTCCGTTCAGCCTATTTGGCGAGAAGCTTCCCAACATTGACAAGAGGCTCGACATTAGATCTCTTGAGCTTAGGCGTTCCAAGCCTCAAGCAATATTCAAGATTAGACACGTTGCGTTGTTCGCATTACGTGAGTTTCTAAGTAACAGCGGCTACCTTGAAGTTCAAACCCCAAAGATTATAGCTTCAGCTACTGAGGGGGGTTCAGCGTTGTTCCCAGTACTATACTATGACAAAGAAGCTTTCCTTGTTCAAAGCCCTCAGCTCTACAAGGAGCAGCTAACAATGAGCTTCGAGAAGGTCTTCGAAATAGGCCCCGTGTTCCGAGCGGAGCCGTCTCGGACTCTCAAACATTTATCTGAAATAATCTCCGTAGACGTTGAAGAAGCATACGTCTCATATGAAGACGTTATGAAGACCCTAGAGCGACTAGTGCATCACACCCTTCTGAGAGTAGCTGACACTTGCAAGGAAGAGGCTAAAGAGCTAGGCATAGAGATTAAGATCCCCCAACTTCCATTCAAAAGATACACCTACAGCGAAGCTATCGATATACTTCATGACGCTGGTGACAAGATCGCTTGGGGCGAAGACATCACCACTTCATCAACTAAGAAGCTCGGCAGAATAACATCAGGCTTTTACTTCATAACTGACTGGCCAACCACATCCAAGCCCTTCTACATCAAACCAAAGACCGGCAAACCCGAAATATCTGAATCCTTCGACCTTATGTTTGGCCCTCTCGAAATATCCTCAGGAGGAACTAGAGTATGCTCCAAGAACCAGCTAACAAAAAGACTAAAAGAACAAGGCCTAAAACCACGGGTATTCGAATATCACTTGAAGCTTTTCGACTACGGAATGCCTCCTCACGCAGGCTTCGGGTTGGGCTTGGATCGATTAATGATGGTTATCACAGGTGAAGAAAACATAAGAGAAGTCACCCTGTTTCCACGGGATAGACTTAGACTTACTCCATAACCCCAGTGAGACTATGGTTAAAGAAAAACCGGTTATTTCAGAAAAAGACGTTGAACACCTCTCAGAACTATCTAAAATAGAACTGTCAAAGAAAGATGCTGCAAACCTAAAAAATCAGCTAAACGAAATACTTGAGTATTTCAAAATGATAAACGAAGTCGACACTAAAGACATACCCCCCACATACAACGTTCACGACCTTTTCAACATATTCAGAGAAGACACTCCCCAGACACTAGACGCAGACATACTGCTTGGAAATGCATCACAAGTAAAAGAACGGTCAATAAAAGCACCTAGAATGACAAGGAAATAAGACGACAAAAAAGTAGCACTAAATACTACATATTATTCTTAGAAGTAATGTTGAAAATGAATTCAATTTGTAGGGAAGTAGTTGTCTATTTTATTATATTCAACGCTGTAATTGAACTTGACCTTCAAGTATAAACCGCAATTCAAAACAGCTAACGATATGAGTGACATCAAGGTGCAAGCTGAGAAGATCAACATCATAGCTAGAAACTTGAAAGATCGCGCCGAATTCTTTTCAACAATAAAGATAGACGCCGCACCCGTCTCCGAATCCATTAAGGATGTTCTAAAAAGCTCGTCTCCAGGTAAGAAGTTGTTCAAAGTCGGCTTAGCGTTAACACTTCTTCCAGAGCCGATTACTGTTATCCCAGGTGTTCCAATGATGCTCACGGGGTATGCCCTCACCAAAATGAGATCCTCTATCGGAGTAAAAGACGTAGAAACTGCGTTTAACGAAGACTTGGAAACGTTGAAGAATCTAACTCTTGAACTGTAAACTGCCGAATTAAACCCTTATTTAGCTACTATATTCTTATTGTTCTAAAAAATATTTTCGAGAAACCATATAACTGGCTTCATTCTAGGCCTAAAGCAGATTTGACCAATAAGCGCCAGCCTCCCATGAGATGGTTATTGTAATTGGCTCGTAGACTTCTCGAAACTCCGGTTTGGCAAATCGTTGAAAAGATTGCCAGCCAAGAAGTATCCTCAGAAGAGTATACTGCGGCGACGATTGATAGAATAGGGAAGGTTGAGCCTACGATACATGCGTATATCACCGTTTTAGGTGAAACAACTCTTGAAAAAGCTAGGACCGTCGACAAACAACTAAAGAGAGGAGTTAAGCTAGGAAAGTTAGCAGGTCTTCCTATAGCTATCAAAGACAATATCTGCGTCAAAGGAGTCCGTGCAACATGCGGGTCTAGAATGCTAGATAACTTCGTAGCTCCATACAACGCTACCGTTATTGAGAAGATACTTGGTGAAAACGGATTGATAATTGGAAAGACTAACCTAGATGAATTCGCAATGGGAAGCTCAACAGAGCACAGCTTCTACGGTCCTACCAGAAACCCGTGGGACATTTCGAAAGTACCCGGAGGTTCATCAGGAGGGAGTGCAGCATCAGTATCAGCATTAGAAACCTCTCTCTCACTTGGCTCAGACACAGGAGGCTCAATAAGGTCTCCGGCGGGATTCTGTTCAGTCGTAGGGCTAAAACCCACTTACGGCTCCGTGAGCAGATACGGCTTAATATCATACGCTAATAGTTTAGACCAAATTGGGCCTCTATCAAGAGACGTTAGAAGCTGTGCCTTACTTATGGATTGCATAAGCGGTCACGATGAAAAAGACTCTACATCCAGCATATCCCCTGCTCGAGATCTCGTAAAGAATACGAGCAAACCGATATCAGGCTTGAAAATAGGTGTGCCCAAAGAATTCTTCCAGGAAGGCGTTCACGAAGCTGTCTCAAAAACAGTTTGGAGCGCAATCCACAATCTGGAGAAACTCGGTGCAGAATACATTGAAATATCTATCCCAACTCTAAAGTATGCCTTAGCGGCTTACTACATAGTCGCAATGTCTGAAGCATCGTCAAATCTAGCTCGCTACGATGGTTTAAGATACGGTTATAGAACACCTGACGGGTCATTGGACTGGAGCTCGGCATTCTCAAAGAATCGACGTCAGGGATTTGGAGCTGAAGTTAGACGCCGCGTAATGCTAGGAACATATGCGCTTTCAGCAGGCTACTTCGATCAATATTATTTGAAAGCTCAAAAGATTAGAACCCTGTTAAAAAGAGGGTTCGAATCTGCGTTTAAAAAATTCAACGTGCTAATCGCTCCGTCAATGCCGATACTTCCTTTCAAGCTTGGTGAAAAAATAAATGATCCCTTAAGTCTCTACATGTCCGACATAGACACCGTCCCGGCTAACCTCACCGGAATACCGGCAATCTCCATACCAGGAGGCTTGTACAACGGGCTTCCCATCGGTGTTCAGATAATGGCGCCCCCGTTCAGAGAAGACATTCTTTTCAAAATCGGGTTTATGATTGAGAGTAGCGTCAAAATAGACTTAACAATTGGTGAATTTACACATGTCTGAGGAAATAGGCAAAGTCAAGATAGGGCTAGAAGTTCACTGCCAGCTGACAAGCCTTCAAACCAAATTGTTTTGCAATACTGATTCTAACTACCGTGGAAAGCCCCCCAACACAACTATCTGTCCCGTCTGCATGGGGACTCCAGGCTCCCTACCCGTCATGAACAGGAAGGCAGTGCACTGCGCAGCTATGGTTGCTATAGCTCTCAATTTCAAGATTTCAAAACGAATGTTCTTCTTTAGAAAGAACTACTTCTACCCTGATATGTCTAAAAACTTCCAAATAACCCAGTATGACAGAGCAGGAGGCGTCCCGTTCGCAACGGACGGATCAATAATCCTAGACAGCGGGAAGAAGATAAAGATAGGGCGGATGCACCTCGAGGAAGACCCCGCTAAGCTCAACTACGACGGAACAATCGACTCTTCCACACAAACCCTTGTTGATTACAACCGCGCTGGAATTGCATTAATTGAAATAGTGACTGACCCAGACATGACGAACCCCAAAGAGGCACGAGAGTTTCTAAATAAACTAAGTTCAATACTCGAACACCTAGGGGTGTCAAACCCCGGTCTAGAAGGGTCCGTCAGATGTGACGCAAACATTTCATTAACAGGTGGAAGACGAGTCGAGGTGAAGAACATTTCATCATTCAAAGAAGTCGAACGCGCACTCAACTTCGAAATAACCCGTCAGAAAAGCCTGACTTCTAAAGGCATCACGATAGTTCAGGAAACAAGACACTGGGACGACATAAGAAGAATCACGATATCTCTAAGAGTTAAAGAGGAGGAGCAAGACTACCGCTATTTTCCAGAGGCAGATCTACCACCTATCACAATTGAGAAACAGTATATCGACAATGTTACAAAAGAAATGCCCGAGCTCCCTATAGAAAGAGCTAAACGCTTCCAGAAAGAAAACTCTCTATCTCAGGAAACATCTCAACTCCTTGTGAGGGAGAAGACACTCGCTGACTTCTTCGAGGATATATTGAAATCAAGCAAAGACGCCCGAGAAGTTGCAAGCTGGCTAACAGTAGATCTTCAAGCATATCTTAACGAGCGCGGAGAGGACCTTAAAGACTTGAAAGCCACCTCTAAACACTTCGCAGAACTATCAGATATGGTTCACAACTCAGAAGTCAGCAGAAGCTCGGCGAAAACAATCTTTCTAGATATGCTAAAAACAGGGAGAATGCCAAGGCAAATAGCTCAATCCAAAGACTTGAAAGTCATAACTGACTCTTCATTCGTCGAAAACATCATTGAGAAAGTGTTTAGCGATAATCCCAAGGCTGTAGAAGATGCGACAAAGGATGAGAAAGCCATAAACTTTCTAATTGGCCAGATAATGCGTCAATCCAGAGGTCAAGTAGATCCTACTTCAGCGCACAGAATTGTAAATGAGAAACTATTCGGCGTCAAAAGATCAAAGTAACGTTTCAACGCGTTTCAAGATATTCTCTACCCCATTCATTTTATTTGCAACACCCTTAACCTCAAGCACCCTCTTCATAATTATCTCATCACCAATTACATCATTAATCATCGACGCAAGCTTTCCACTAGTCAACATTGTCTGGTCAGCGAACATCCCTAAACCCATTTTTTCAACGGTTTTTGAATTTGCCACCTGCTCACTGTGATTCACTATCGGGATTGTGATCATCGGTTTTCCATTCATAATAGCTGTGGATATAGTTGAGTGTCCCCCTCTAATAATGAGAATGTCTGCCAAAGCGAAAAGTTCATCTTTCAACGGGCACCATTGAAACATCCAACCCCCTTTAATCTTCAACGGCCTCTCATTTCCACCAACATCTCCTCGGGAAACTATCCAAGTGAATCTATCAGATGTGGCATCAGCGGCCTTAACCATTATTTCGCACAAATTTTCACGAGTATAGGTAGGTCCACTAATCTGGGCGAAAACAACTTTCTTTCCTTTTTCCAATTCTAATACACGGGAAAGTTTCGCAAGATGCTCCCTATCAAAAATAGTTAAAGGAGTCATGAATCCTACATATCTGATCTTTCTTCTGACGGTCTTGATGTCTTGAATATTTTTTACAGATACTGTGTAGGGTGGCGGGAGATCCGGAATTAGCACAAACTTGCTGAACGACCAGAAAAACCCCAGAATCTCAGCGTCAAGCATCTCTATCCTGTTTAGGCTTGTATCTTGATAGAGTGGGGGAAGGAGAATCCTTAGCTGATTCGCGATAGTTACCGACGGGATACCTCTTAAGCTAGCTACAACGACGGCCGAAAGCCTTGAATCTGATATGACCAAGTCAGGTTTGAATCGACTCATAATCTGATTTTCCTGCCTAACCTGTTGTGCAAATCTTGAGAAGAGTGAAGGCGTCCGTTTGGTCGTCTTAGATACAGATACCCCACCATCAACATTCCATTCAGCGTCGACAGAAGCGACACGGTCGCACCTATACCCCTTGTTCCGAAGATAATCAACCGCGTTATTAGATGAAGAGAAATTTACAGTATTCCCATTCCTTCTCATAATGTCCGCGATAAGACTCGTTCTTGAACAGTGTCCAAGTCCTGAGCCAAAAACTGCAAAATGTATTCTTCGACTCAATGATAATCCCCTTTATTCTCTCTCCTTGTCACCATTCCATTTGGGGCTTTCTCATCGAAGATGATTGCTTTGAACTTATAGACTTTCACATCACCTGAAAGCCATAAATCAGGGGTTGCTCCAGCTTTTATGCAAGTTTGGCTGAGAAAATCTTCAGCGTTCCACATATACTCAACCGCAACCTGAGGCAGCAACAAACCGCTGCCAAAACGCCATTTCACTATTAAACCATCTTCACCTACATTCACATACTTCGGAATATCTCTTGGTGATTTTACAGAGATAATCTCAGGAGGGGTTAAAACACTCACCTCAATAACAATGCTTTCCAAATCCTCTGAAGATACTTCTTCAAATCTAGTATCATTAACTGCCGCAGAAACAGCTGAACCTATCACTGCCTCGACAAGACGTGTCTCTGGGTAAGGATGACCTATACAACCTCGTAACTCTTTTTTATTTTGAAAGAGTTTGTTTAGCGTAACAAAGACCCCCATCTTCTGGTAAAACTTATCATCTAATTCTTTAGATGGTTTCAATACAATTGAGCCCTTCAAGTACGTCTCAATCGCTTTTCGAGCAAGTTTAACAAGAATAGCGCCTTCCTCGTCAGAGAACTCCATATGGCGACTCAAAACCGATATCCTGCTTCAACTTTGTAGCTTGTTGAATCTTTCTATTTATCTCATCCTGTCACATCTTTTTTTTCAAACGAGGACATTAGGCGACCTATGTCGAGTTTAGCTTTTCCGTTTTCTTGTTTTGAGATTATAGTGTTTGAGCAGTTTGAATGGGCTTGTCAGATTTTCTCAGACCTCAGGCACAGAATGATATCATGAAAAAATGTATGAATTATTTTCTAAACTAATTTGGTTGGTACTTAATCTAATTATCCGGCTTTAACGAAAATCAGTTAGCCTTCATCGTCTATTATTGTTTCAGTAGTCTCTTCAGTGTTGCAGTCGTAGCAGATGTTTTTATTTTCAACGCGTGTTAGATCGTCTGACCACTGTTCGCATTCATCGCAGATCCCTGCTAGATGCTTTGTCATCCCCATGGATTGGCCAGCTAAGATACGTGCCTTTTCAGCTATTATTGCATATACCTCAGGATTTACAGCGACTATATCCGAAATTGAAACCATGCCCATAAGCTTTCCATTATCAGTGACTCCCAGCCTCTTAACGCCTTTCTTCCTCATCAATCTCGCTGCATCGTTAACCTCTGCATCATCACGTATCGTTACGAGTGGACTTGACATCACATCTTTAGCGAAAACTTCGCTTGGCTTCTTGTTCTTCGTAACTAATTTCGAGACAATGTCGCCGTCAGTTACTACACCTACGGCCGCATGATTCTTCATTATAACCACACTACCCACTTTACAGTCAGTCATTCTCTTAGCTATTTCAACAACAGTTTCTTTCTCCGTGCCTGTGATAACAGGGCTGTTCATTACCTCACGGATTCTGACTTTTTCCCTCGCTGCAGGATTTATTCCAGACAAAACTCGTCTCAATTAGCTGTAGGGCTTCCATCAGTATATATTTGTTCACCTAATTTTCTACTAACGACTCTTCCTCCGCCAGCCGGCAAAGCCCTGACAAAGTCGTCAAGAGATATTCGGCTTAATTTCACATGTTCTTTTTCCATTAGAAATATGATATCAGCTCTTATTTTCTTAGCTAGGTCACTAATCTTGCCTTTATCTGGGATTATGACGTCGTACGCAATCGAGTTTTTTCTAACCGCATCTAACGGGCCGGACATAACTGTTAGGTTTCCATCTATTTCAGTAACTCCGACGGCGCACTCAACCTTCAGGTTCTTAACGTAGTTCTTAACACCTTGAATTAGAAAGCTTCCTTTCGCCAAATACATACCTGACGGGGCATGCTTCTTAACCTGATCTGGCAACACCCAGTAAGCATCTGCTGATGAGAAACCATCCTTCCAAGCTCTACTAAACGACACAACAGCCTGGGCAGACTCGTTAATACTTTTCTCATTCAACGGGGTCCCCTCCTTCAGCACTAGGAACGGTGAGCCATGAAGATCAGCATGAAACACCATATCTTTATCTTCGGCATATTTATTAATAATAATACTATTAGTCGAGGTGTCCCTTCCAAAAACAACGAGTAACCCTTCTGAAGTTCTAAACCATCGGTACCTCTCATACCATGATTTCTCCCTCTTCACCTCAAGTTTATCGTTTTGCGCTTCGGCGGTTCTTTCTTCAAGTTTGCTTTCAAGTTTCTCAATTTCTTTCATCAATTTCATTTGAGCTTTCTCTAGAGGCTCCAACTTTCTCTCTAAATCCTTAGACTCACCAAAAACTTGAGAAGAAAGTTTCATGATTGAACCCGAACTATCGGCCTCAACAACTACTCCACTAATACTCAGACTTAATCTTCCCTTCATAATTGAAATTGTTGAAGCTCCGAGGTCCTTCAATGTTTCTTGGGGTAATCTTTTCAAATCAGGAGCCTGAAAAGCAATACTTTGAAGTTTTTCAGCGAACACCCTTAATTCCAAAGCCTTTTCCTTAGTGCTTTTCTCGAACGCCGTTTGTTGTAATACTGATTTTCTCAACTCCTCTATTTTTCCTCTCAAAGGACTGAAATTCGTCTCAATAGATGATGATAGGAGATCGTGAGGTAGAACTTCATCCAAAGCCTCCATAAACGTATCGAAACGCTTGCTCTCAAACCCTTCATAAGCCTTAAGTTTGAATGGTGTAGCATCTAGAGGTTCACCGTTAACATAAACAACAGTAGGTTCAACGTCTCCTGAAGAGGTCATCTCCACTACCTTCTTGATGCTGTTATACAGCTTAGTTACCTCATTATCCGACACGTTTTTTCCTTCAATCCCGCTACTAATCCCGGCGAGGTACATCGACTCCTCAACATATTTCTTAGAAAGAGATAGATTTCGCCCCAGCCATCTTGAAACCTCTAAGTCACTCTCCTGGAGACGTGAAAGATTAACTTTGTCAAAGACAGTGACGTCAATTCCTCTGCCTGGTGGCAACTGGTAATGCACACCCATTCTAATAACTCTGTGCCTAACGTTCAAAGGCCTTAGAAAACAGCGGATAAGCCCCTCATTATCCGTCACGACAATATTTCCTCCACCGAAGAACTCCAGAACAACTCTTCTTGAATCAGGAACGACGCCGAACTCGAGGATAGCTATTCTTTCACTTCCTGGCTGGGATGCTCCTCTAAACTTTAACCTTAGAATTTCTTTCTTGAGCTTGGTAGAAAATTCACCACTTTCTTTCCCAATATCTCGTTTGGTAATCCAAATGCCTCTCTCAGTATCTAAAACCATCCATACTTCAGCCTTCTCGCTGTGATGGAATTTAATCAGAATTGACTTATCGTTAATTAGATAAACATTATTAACATAATAATCAAACACACTGCTGTTCAACTTGGAAATTACGTATCGGAGCTCTAGACCTGAAATATCCAATATTCAACACGTCACAATAAGATGATTTAAGACATGCTGCCAGTTGATAAAGTCTTTTGGTTAAGAGTTTTGATTGCGATCATAGCAGGAACACTCTCAGGTCTACTCACCGCCAATTATGGATTGCCAGGCTCAGATGGAGCGTTATTCGGCTTGTTCATCTACATGCTATCCTATTATCTAGTGCGCTTCACGATGGCAAATGATTTTCCAGTGAAAAACAAAATGCTAACCACTGGGCTAGGAAGCTATATCGCTTTCTTTCTCTTTACCTGGATCTTGGTCTATACTATACTCCGTGTTGGCTTGAGTTGAATTATCACCAGTGTTGCCAATTGTATCATCAGTTGTGTTCTCTAAAGTTTCGGTAATGTTAGTTTCAGTTGAATCTTTAGCTGTGGCTTCAGTTGATTGACGAATTAACATGTTAATGAATTTATTAATTGTGTCAAAATAACTCACCTCAACCTCATCTATCCAAGGTGAATGTTTTTTCTCCAACAAAATCTTCTTCAAACGAATTAATTTTTCTCTGTTTTGAAAAACATTATCTATTGTAATTCCACCTTCACGCATCAAAAATATGCCTTTAGCAGCTAGAAATCTCCCATACTCCTTGTTATTACTGGCAACATGTGTTTCTTTAAGAATACTCTTAGCCTCAGCTATGTTATTTGACAAAATAGTTTCGAAAAACTTCTTGATATCATCTTCTGTGTAAATAGATGACAACTAGATCACCACATCCTCTATCCCTTTTTTCCCTATCTTAAATCGTGCGCTCAAGTCAGTATTATCCATACTTGCAGTTAGTTCTCCTTTTACTTTCTCCAACCGTACTCTAACATGAGCCCCATGGGAAACAGTCAAGCCTCCAGTCTCAACTAACGTACTGTCTTTCCCATCCGATAATCTTGATCTCACAGTGTTAGTGACGATGACTGCAATATCGTCATCTATCGCCGTTATAGCTAAGTCATGAAGATGACGAGCGAGTGCCGACTGTCGTCCTACTAAATTCTTATCGTCTTGGTAATCATAAACGAAGTTCTCTGTTAATGTATCTATTATCAATGTTCTTACACCTGTAGGTGAATCAAAATTCTTGATATTGCGAAGGACTTCAACTTGTTCGTGAGATGTCCTAGCCGTAACTAAAAAGATATTCCGAAAAAGTATATTCCTATCAAGAATTCCTGAGGATATTTCGGAGATACGCTCAGGTCTAAACGTTCCAGCTGTATCTACAAAAACAACATCTTTGCGATCTCCACTGAGTAACTGCGTATTAAGGCAAATCTGAAAGCATAGCTGAGTTTTGCCTGTACCACTTTCTCCGAAGAAATCAGTGACTCTACCTGTTGAGACCCCGCCACCAAGAATTGAGTCAACAGCTAAAGATCCCGTTGATATTTTCAAACGACTCATGCCAATCCTATTTACATCGGTTCCACGTTTGCAATTATCCAAATTCTCAAAAGACCTTTCAATTAATCTCGTCGAATCTATATTACTCAATCCAAACTCCCTTAAGATACTAATTGGTGATGAAACAAGATCTAAAATCGTCACAAGTCCCTTGCTCTTTAAGTAAGACAATAATTCATCCGAAATCCATTCAATATCGTCAAGAGCTAAAACCACCAACTTTGTCATTTCCCAACTTAAAGTATGTTCAATTTAAACTAGTCACCGGTAAGACCATTAAGGCAAAAAGCTAATCGAAACGGTTGCAAAAAACATGCATTATTTAAAAGTGAAAATACGACCAAGTCTAAATGAAGTGGAAGAAATACTGCGCGAAGCCATATCTAAGAAAGTCATAACACAAATTGCTACAAGCTGCAAAGTAAACTACTTTGGTAGATCTTCCTCAACACTTAACTGGGGAGAAAGACTTGTAATATTAAAGCCAGATGGAAGCGTTCTTATCCACAGGAACAAGGGTTACGATGCAGTAAATTGGCAACCACCCGGATGTTTCATATCACTCGGACGCACCGCAGCTCTACTTACAATTAGGGCTGATAGACGAAGACCAAGAGAAACGTTAATTGTCGAATGCAGGGCGGTACTTCTCGTTTCAGCGTTTTCACTTATTGATGAAGCTCCTCTAGAAATGCTTTTGACTGAACAGGAGGTTTACAAAGTATTGATTGCAAACCCTCGCTTAATCGCTCCAGGGTTCAGGGTTTCGTCGCAACAAACTGCTCTTGGACTTGGAAGAGCAGACATCACTGGTTATGACGCGGATGGAAACTACGTTGTGGTTGAAGTAAAAAGAGTTGACGCCGATAACGAATCTATCAATCAAGTTTACAAATATGTCTCCAATATTAGGCATACTTCAGATAACGTCAGAGGCATAATAATGGCCCCCCGAATAAGACCTAATGCAAAGAAGCTTGCGAAAACTTTATCGATAGAATATAGAACTTTAGACTTGAAATTGTGTGCCGAATTATTGTCAAAAGATAGACTGCAACACACAGAAAGGCTCGATAAACATCTTTAATAGGCTTAGGAGTTACGCGGTTGACCGTCTAAACATATAAGCGTTACACAACTCTTATAGGCGAGGAGCAGAGGAAACACTCCCAACCGCGTAACTCCTAAGGCTTTTACATACCCACAATACTTTTATTACACACAACGAATCTCTCGTAGCGTCAAGAGGCGTTAAGTTTTGTCTACCACTATAAAAAAACCTTTGAATTCTCTACAAAGAATAATTAATAAGAACGTATCGGTTCGTCTGAAAAGTGACTATGAATATAGAGGTAAAGCTGTAAACATAGATCAATACATGAATGTAATTCTCGCGGATGCTGATGAGCTTTACAACGACGCCCTGGTCGCGCACTATGGCAAAGTGGTTATTCGTGGCAATAACGTCCTATTCATAATGATTGAAGAAAATCTATTATAGAAATAGTGTGCATTTTTGCAGAAAAGAAATATTCATATTGAGACTCTTAACTGCAAACCTATTTCAGATCTCGAAGTTGAGATAGTTGAGCGGAAAGGTAAAGGCCACCCAGATACCATAATCGACGGTTCATCAGAAGCAGTTTCAAAAGCACTGTCAAAGCACTATTTAAAAGAATATGGCCGGATACTTCACCATAACGTCGACAAGGGTCTTCTCGTAGGGGGAAAGTCAAACCCACGTTTTGGAGGAGGCGAAGTGATTGAACCCATTCTAGTTATGGTCGCAGGACGCGCAGTTTCTAAAGTAAAGGTTGACGGTGGATTCGAAGATATCCCTATAGGCAAACTAACGACTTCAGCTATACGTGACTTTCTTAAGATGTCTATTCGCTTCATTGACGTTGACAGAGATACACATATCGAATACCGAATAAAAGAAGGGTCATCAGATCTGATGGCGATATTCAACAGCTCAGCAGGTATACCACTGGGGAACGATACTTCAATCGGTGTCGGCTTCGCCCCCCTCTCACCAACGGAAAAGCTCGTACTTGAAACTGAGCACTTGTTGAACTCATCTAACCTAAAGAAGAAACTACCTGAAGTCGGTGAAGATATCAAAGTAATGGCATACAGAAGAAACGATACAGTAGAACTAACAGTGGCAAGCGCAATGATAAGCCGTTTTATGCCCGACGAGGATCATTACAGGAGCGTTGTTGAAGATGTGACAAAGAAAGTAGAAGACTTATCTTCTAGAATTACTGAATTGGATGTAAAAGTAAGAGTAAACGCTGGAGACAGTCCCAAACTCGGTATTTACTACTTAACCGTGACAGGAACCTCAGCTGAGGCTGGTGATGATGGAAATACAGGTCGAGGAAACAGGCATAATGGACTTATTACTTCAATGCGTCAATACTCAATGGAAGCATCAGCTGGAAAGAACCCTGTAAACCACACAGGAAAACTGTACAACGTCTTATCCCAGATTATTGCCGACAAGATAGTTTCAGAAGTTAAAGGGGTTAGAGAAATCTATGTTAGAATGCTCAGCAGGATCGGTGAACCTATAGATCAACCACAGGTTTGCAGCTCAGCAGTGGTTCTCGAAAAAGGTGTCTCTCTAGCAAGTGTTCAAAGCGAAATAAACTTTATAATGGACAACGAAATTGCGAACATAATGAAGATAACGCCACTAATACTTGACGGGAAAGTAACTTTATTTTAAAAAGTTAATTAATATTACTTATTGACATCGATGAACAGAAAGTGTTGAATCTATGAGTGATGAACCCAGTATAGTCGATTTGGATACAGACCTAGAGTCTCTGCAAGGTCTAGGTCCAGCTACAAGAAAGAAGTTAAACGACGGCGGCATTTATACGATACTTGATCTAGCAGTTAGAAGCCCAAGTGACATAGCTGACCGTACAAGTACTGACCTAGTTAGGGCAACAGATTTGTGCAATAAAGCTAGACTAAAAATAGTGGAAGCCGGTATTCTTGAGAAGGATTTTGTTTCAGCTACTGAGATATACAAGAAGCGCCTAGCAATCGAGCGATTTACAACAGGTGTTCGTAGTCTTGATACTCTTACTGGAGGCGGCATCGAGACACAAGCTGTTTCCGAGTTCTATGGTGAATTCGGTTCAGGAAAGACTCAGCTATGCCACACCGCATGCATAACTGTGCAGCTTCCTAAAGATCAGGGTGGTTTAGACGCTGGAGCAATATACGTTGACACAGAAAACACTTTCAGACCTGAGAGAATAGTCGGAATAGCTACTGCCAGAGGCTTAGACCCTGACAAAATCCTGTCGAGAATAACTGTCGCGAAAGCCTATAACAGTTCACATCAAGAGCTAATTGTAAACGAACTCGGCAAAGTCTTAGATAAGGAGCGAATAAAGCTAGTGATAATCGATTCGGCAGTTGCGCATTTCAGAGCCGAGTTTCTAGGACGTGCTAACCTCTCTGAGCGGCAACAGAGGCTAAACAGATTTATGCATCTCTTATCTAGAATCTCTGAAACACGCGCGCTTGCCGTCATAGTGACTAACCAAGTTCAATCGACTCCAGATACGTTTTTCGGGGACCCCAATAAGCCAACAGGTGGACACGTAGTTGGACACAATAGCACATACAGAGTATACCTTAGAAAAGCTGGTAAGAACAGAATCGCAAAGATGATTGACAGCCCCTATCATCCTGAGCAAGAAGCCGTATTCGTTCTTAATGAAATGGGTATATCTGATGTTCCTGATGATGCTCCATCTAGAAGAGGCTAACTCTATGTTCATTTCAAAAGTGGTGTCTGTAAGATTCTCAGTTGAATCGATGGATCAAATTGAAATCATGTCATCTTTTTATAGATTATGTCAGGGCAGGAATGAGTGATGTCGATATCTTCTAAAGTTTCAAGCGTCTTTATAGTATTACTATTGATTACTGCTATTTTCACAACCTATACTCCACTGGCATACTCAGCAAGCACCTATTCCGAAGAATTATCGGTAGATATCATCGGATCATCAATATTTTGGATGATCAAAATGAAAGGTGGTAATATTACTTTAGCTGGAATAAATGGGATTGAAAGTGTTGCAAGCGATGTGTCTAGCTACTCTTTATCGTTCTTAGACTCATCAAACTGGTCCCCCGAATTTGAGCTTTTTTCAAACTCAGGTTATAATTTAATTGGGTTTGATTCTACACCGTCCTCAGGTATTTTCCTTAAAGTTAATGCAGCAAATTCTGATTCAGCGAAAAAACTTGCCAATTCATTAGATGATCTTCTTTATCTAAGTTTTTCAAGTTATTCTTCCTCACCAGGTTTATACACTTTCTACTCACACATGGATCTAGAGCTTGTAAAAGATTTGCTTTGGGACTCTGTACCTTATCAATACGACGGATTGGCTAGGATACTTGGTAAGGATACTTTCTTCGCAAATAGAGGTGTCCCAGTTTTCAAATTCTCAGGTGAGCGAATAGGCGACGGGTTCGTACACACTGTATCAATAGGCGGATTAAATACAAATGTCGTCTCTGCCGATAATCAATTTCCGATAGCAAGACTATTTAATACAATTAATACGACGAAAACTTCTCCAGTTACTTCTGAATCATCCATAATCGTAAGAACCTATGGTGGTTTAGAAAACTATGTAAGTCTAGGTACAAGCAATATTTCAAGATCCACTATTTCTATCACTAATTTCCCCGAAAACACTTCATCACGTTCACGTGTAGTTGTTCCAAAAGGATATTTCTTTCCAGATATGTCAGTTGAAGTATCTCAAAGTTTCCCTTCACTAATAGCAATGCGCAGCTTTGACAGAGGCACTTTAAACCAAGGCGACGTTGTTACAATAGGTGTAAAGGTGAGAAACGTTGCTCCCGTTGGTTCACTTTCAGTGGAAAACATAACTGTTTCTGACGACTGGTGGAAAGAATCGAAGAAATTCGAATTAGTAGATGGTCAATTTAGCAGAAGTATTGGTCACCTCGGTCCCGGCGGCGAGTTTACATTAGCCTATAAACTAAAACTTTTAACTTCAGACAAAAGTGAGGTTACCGCTCCTGCAACCTCGATTTTTTACACGTATAAAGCAGACCAATCAGAAATTAAGAAATCAACAAGATTTAATCAACAGAAGTTAATATTAAATGACATTAGTGCAGTCTTAAGTATTGATGCCTCAATTAAAGAATCTTACACCTCTATCATGGGAATCACACCTGTAAACATTACAGTAAGAAACATAGGTAACGGGCACGCAACTAATCTATATCTTGACGGTAACCTAAGACAAAGTTTACTCTCAGGAGACATTTGGCGGCTTCAACTTAACCTCACGTCGGCATCGCTCAAAGAAACATATGTAAACAAAACCTGGTCTGTAACTTGGGGTGAAGCCGGACGGAAAGAAAGCGCTATCTCAAACAATGTTATGCTACAATACGCGTTAATTGGCAATACTATTCCATACTTCTTTATTGACCGAAGTGTTGTTTCGTCAGCTAATAGCGGCAACAATATTGTGAACTCCACACTGACAATATTCAACATTGGTTCAATTACTTTGGATAAGATCTCTCTAAAAGAGAAAATGCCTAATAATATAGTGTTTCTCAATGGTAACTACAGCTTGAAAAACACAGATCTTTCAGCTCAGATTATAGATCTAAAACCTGGTGATGTGAAGACTATTGAATATACAGCTACTATTTCAAATCCAGATGAGAATTATCTATTCGAGCCAACCGAGATTTCAGTTGAGCAAGGTCAATCAACGATAACCCGGTTAAGTCAATCAAAACTATTACCCCTTGGTGTGAAGGTCAGTAAGAATTACGCTCCTAACGCTCACTTTGCAGGTGCCAACATTACAGTCGAAGCCAAGGTCGAAAACAAAGATGCCAATCCAATTTTTAATGTTGATTTTGGAAGGGGTTCAGATTCATTCTTAAGAATGTTGGAAGGAAAGTCTACTTATTCAGCAGACACTCTAGGCGCAGGGGAAAAACTGGGATCGAGTAATAGAGCTAACCTTTTGAAACCAGGTGCTTTCTCTTCATCAGAAGCTATTGTTAACTTCACTTTATCAGGTCATAGGGAATCTAAATCATCAGGATCTTATCCCGTAACAATATTCATACCGCTCTCAGTAAAACTCAAGATAAACCCCGTCGTTCCTCTGGAAAACGAAGTTTTCAACGTTGTGATTACTGTGGAAAATAATTCTCCAGTTGATGTTAAAGATGTTAATGTAAAGATAGATCTTCCACGTGAGATGCAAGTTAAGATAGGTTCATTGCAAATATCATCAAAAGATATTGACGCGAACATGTCTGAAACGCGAGAAGCAACAATTCTAGTTCCAGGTCCTGCGTTCCTAACAATCGCTTCTCCTACGTTACAATACGTTTACGAAGGAGATACTTTAAGGACAATTTCAACACCAGTGGATGTAACGATAGCTGACAATGTAACTACACGCTATCTTGTTCCACTGTTAATCTCAGCGATTATTATTCTAATAGTGTCATTTGTCGCCAGAAGATCAATTGCATCAAAATCCTAATGAATCAGCATTACCTACTGAGCAGTTAAGAAGCTCTTATAGCTCGCATCTAGATAATGATCTGATTGATTTCCAGCCTTCGGACAACCACAATTAGCATGGTGAGTTTGGCGTCTCAAATCCCCTCTGTACATAAAGTCTTCAAGTGTCTTACCTGTTTTCCTCTCCCATTCATCAGTTGGTAGGCCATATTGTTTCTGGATAACGTCTCTGTACATTTCAGGGATAACGTTGAACGCACAGAACGGTATTATTCTATTATCTGGTGTTAGATAATGTATATCGCATCGTTTAACCCTCTCAATATCTTGATTGTACTTATCCTGAAAATGCATCATGCCAATAAATAGTGTTTTCTTATGAAAATCAGCAAGAGCACCATAGTCATGGTAAACTAATGCATTAAAAAACATCTTCGCAATACTCAGGTCTTTTGGCTGCTTTTTCTTATCGACAAAAGTTCCTATTTTATTAAGAATTCGAGCACCAACTATGTACTTGCTCGATCCACTGTTTAACTCATCCTTCTTTTCTTCCAAATATTCCAATAAGCCATCTATGTCCAGAAATGAAGATAATGGACGAAGCCTATCTTCTTCTCTAAAGAGGTAAGTTCCAGCACCACATGCGAAATGAATTGACAAATCATATTGGGCTTTTTTAGTCAAGGCCTCCACAAAGTGCGTAATTGGTGAACAAGCTGGAACAGGGAACCAATCTGAATCTGTAATTTCACCGTCCGTTTGATCCTCAACAAGCTTAATGCAGTCTGGGATTGTTATTCTAAACTTCATACGTTCTTCTTTAGGCATTCTCCCAACCAGAGAAACTGGCTGAAAATTTATTGCGCGGATAGTATCCATGTTTCTTTGAGCGTATCTTATGATTGCCCCGATTTCATGATCATTTACTGTTCTCATTACAGTCGGCACCAGAACAACCCCCATGCCTACTGCCCTACAGTTATCCAACGCGTAAGGGACTTCCCAATGGTTCTTTGGATTGGTTTTTGAAGTGACTCCATCAAAGCTAAGATAAACTGTATTCACCCCAGCTGACCTGATTTTGTTGGCAAATTCCTTGTCAGTGGCGAGTTTTATCCCATTAGTGTTAAACTGAACATGATCTACGCCTTCTTCTTTAATCATCTTTATTATTTCGACGATATCATCTCTAAGTGCTGGTTCACCTCCAGTTATCTGAACAGCATTACCAGGGACAGGTTTTTCAGCCCTAAGGGTTCTTGTCATTTCCCTGATCTGCTGGAGGGTAGGTTCATACACATAAGCTCCTTCTTCCTCTCCCTTCTTCGCGTAGAAGAAGCAATACCAGCAACTAAGATCACACCTGTTAGTCACAACAATATTTGCCAGCGCTGTGTGACTAAGATGTGCTCCGCATAAACCGCAATCTTCTGGGCAATTGTAACTATCTTTTCTAATTTGAGGATTATCAATTAATCTTCCTTCACCAGCATATTTACTGAATCTGAGATACGTGTCATATGAACCAAAGTACAAATCTTCAAATTCACCATGTTCTAGACATTCTTTTCTTATCCAAACTTTCGAAAATTTCTCAAATATCATAGCATCTATTATGCAATTACACTCAGGACAGATGCTTTGTGTCTGCTGAATAAATGTCTCACCATACCTTGTTTTTTGATTCATTCTCATTGACACCATCCTATTGTTAATAGTTTAGATATATTCAGATTTAACCGTTTCCAGCCAGATTAATGAAAGTCACATTTCGGAATGAACTAATAAATTAATTATGATGCTTGAAACTACCTTTCACGTTTTCCTTCTATAAACTCAAGAAACGCTTTTTTTGCATCATTATAAGGCATCTGAATAGGGGGATGTTTGAAGCAATATGCAGAGATGCTTTCCATTGCTCCAGAAACACCTCTTTGAAGAGCCACCTTTGTACCTCTGACTGCGTCTATCATAACTCCTGCACTATTGTAAGCGTCGACAACATGGAGCTTAACATCAATCATAAGCGGGATGTTTCCAAAGTATCTACCCTTCAAGTAAACATAACATATTTTATCATTGTTCAGAAAACCAACATAGTCACTTGGCCCTATTCTAGTGGGAACTTTATACTCCGTCATTGCTCGAACTGCACTAGTCTTGCTCTCTCGTTTGTGAACTAATCTCTCTTCCTCTTGCATGTTTAGGAAATCGGTGTCTCCACCTAAGTTCAACTGGTAAGTCTCATCAACTTTTACTCCTCTGTCGGCACACAGCTTCACAATGGTTTTATGAAGCACGGTGGCTCCGAGTTGACTCATCACATCGTCGCCGGAAACAGGTAATCTAGATTCAGTAAATTTTCTCTGCCAAACTGAATCAGAAGCGATGAAGACAGGCATTGCGTTTATGAATGCAGCTCCTCCTTTTATCGACTCTTCAGCATAGAACTTTGCCGCGTCATTACTGCCTACAGGAACGTAGCATAAAACTATCTCAGCCCCAGAATCCCTAATCTCTTTTGATACATTTACTGTTTGCTTCTTACTGACCGTTACCTTTTCTGAGATATATTTTCCGATTCCGTCAAGAACAGGTCCTTTTTTGACTTCAACCCCTAAGTTAGGAACATCTGCTATTCTCACCGTATTATTCGGTGGCTGGTAAATGGCTTCGGAAAGGTCTTTTCCAACTTTCCCGCTATCCACATCTATAGCAAGTACAAATTCAATATCGCCAGGGACTAGTCCCCCTAGCTTAAATTCCACTAGACCAATTGCCTCATCAGGTTTCTTATCCTTGTAGAAATGGACTCCCTGAATCAGCGCTGATGCGCAGTTTCCAACTCCTACAACAGCTACTTTGACTTTTCCCATAGAGCGCCAAAACTCACCCTGACATATACATAAAAAAGGTTTCCCATAGAAATGTTATAATTTATTTAACGGTGCATTAAGCTATGTTGGGTATATGAATTATCTAGATATTATCAATGAGTCTTTCGATGCAGCACAGAAAACCGTAAAAAAACTTTTTTCAAATGGCAAATATGCTGATCCTATTAACATAGGAGCCTTTGGAGATCTTACTTTTCGCATTGATAAGGAGGTTGAGGCTGCCATGCTAAGTGTAGTTAGAAAGCATCTTCCGGATTCAATAATAGTTAGCGAAGAAGTTGGCGTGACTGGCCCAAAAGACGGCTTCCCGCTAATCCTTATTGACCCGATAGACGGCAGCACAAATGCATCAAAAAACGTACCTTTCTATTCCTCAGTGATATCAATTATAGATGGTTACAAGTATTGCGACGTTGCATCATCTGGCGTAATTGATCTAGTTCATGGCGATAGGTTCCTGTCCAAAGGTCATGGAAAAGTAATGGTTAATGGTTCAATAGTAAAACCTTCTAAATCCGTACCTTTAGAAGAATCATACATAGGCGTCAACGTACTCCTTGATAAAGATCTAAATAACGCAAAGTGGCTAAACTATTTACTGTCAAAAATCAAGTATCCTCGTTTCTTAGGTTCTGCCGCTTTAGAAACAGCTTACGTAGCTATTGGAAAATCAAATGCTTTCATACAGATAAATCCCAATCTAAGGTCATTTGACTGTATTGCCTCTCTTTTTCTTGTTGAACAAGCGGGTGGCTCAATTGATTTCTTGAATATGGTTATTGATAAAGTTGATCTTCGAAATTCAAAACAACGGTTCTCATACGTAGCGGCTTGCGATAAGGCGATGTTAAATTCCATAATGTGGACAAAATCGTAAATATTAAGAGCCAAATAGATTTTAGATATGATTAAAAGATGAAGGTTTAAAACAAATGAGTGAGTCGATATAATTTCAATGATAGAAGAAAGATCAGCTGGAGCTATTATTTTCGACGACCGAAATGGTCATCAATCTTTTCTGCTTCTCCATTATCCGTCGGGTCATTGGGATTTTCCCAAAGGAAGTATTGAGAAAGATGAGCGCCCAATAGATACAGTTAAGCGTGAAGTGAAAGAAGAGACAGGTATCGCTGATATTGAAATCATCGAAGGTTTCAAAAGAAGAATTGAATATCACTATCGTAGAGATCATATGCCTGTACATAAGGAAGTAGTGTGGTTACTGGCGCGAACTAGGACAAGAAATATAGTTTTGTCTTATGAGCACGAGGGTTACGCTTGGCTATCTTTCAAAGAAGCATTAAACAAAGTTACATATAAAAATTCAAAGAATGTCCTTTTGTCTGCAACCGAGTTTCTAGAGGCTCTAAATTTTACTTAGTCATCAATTTACATCGTATTTTCTCAGTAGCTGAGACAGGGTCGGCGCTGTTAATAATCGATCTTCCTATAATAATGAACTCTGCGCCTGCACGAATGGCATCCACAGCTGAACCCCCTTGCGCACCGACACCTGGGGAGAAAATCGGGATTTTTCCATTCAATCGTCTAGCTGAATACTCTAAAATTTCAGGTCTGGTGGCGCCAATAACAACTCCGTCTGAACCCCAATTTACAGAATGTTCCAAGAAAACCTCGTAAAGCTTTCTTCTTTGACCCAAATTATCAATAATCGTTAATCCGTAAGTCTCTTCTGCTCCTTTATGGCTCATATAGACTAACAGGATAACCCCTTTCCCAAATTCATGGGCTTGCTCTACTAACGGTTCTATTCCATCAATATATCCAGCTATAGGATTAGCGATAACTGCGTCAAATCCTATTTTCCATAGATAATTGCCAGCAATTATATTCGTCGATGCTATATCGTTGATTTTCAAATCAGCTATGACTTGAAGGTCAAAGTTATGAGCCTCTTCCACTATTTGCTTAACCTCATCTCTAATTCCAAGTGGCATTATAAGGTGGTGATTAATCTTAATTGCAGCTAGCTTATTTCCAATGCTATTAATTATTCTAATTGATTGTTTTTCAAGGTCAATTAAATTATTATTATCGTAATCGAGTGCTAAAACTATATTACTTGAATGATTAATCGCACTTTTGCGTATGTCTTTAACGAACTGATTTATCATATTCTAAAGTTCAACCAGGGGGTGTATACCAATTAGTCTTATGATTTTTCCATATAAATAGCCATGCTCATCTGTTCGATTAGTCAACATTGTTTTCTCCGGGTTAACGGTTGAATACCTAACAAAGTTAAATTCAGGTCTTCTATTAAGTTGCAAATAGAAAAACATTGCAGCCTGATCAGATTCATCCAAGCTTGCGAAGGTTCCAATTATCCATTTATCACCTTTCTGGAAGCAAAATATTGGTACGGGAGGCTCCTCCAAAACGATTTTATATAGAGCTACCTTGCATAAACTTGTTAATTCATTTACTTGAATCGAAATGTATTTTTCTCTTTTTATTTTTCCCCTAATTCCTTTGTGAAATATTTTTGGAGACTTCTCAAAGGATATTATAGGTGCATATGTGCATGCTGCTTCTTTTGTTGAATTACTCATCTCAACAAATTCCTTTTCACCTGTATTTCTATATGCTATAAACTCACTACATTTGTTGGTCTTTACGTAGTAGAAAACTTGGGTTCCCCTGAAAATATCATGTATTGCAGCTAGAACTTGTTCATTTTCAATTGCAAAATGAAAAATAGGCGACGAGATCTTCTCAAACGCACATGCTAACCTTGCGAATTCTTCAAGATTCTCAACCTCTATGAAGCACGGTGCTTGGGGTTTCTTCTTAGTTTCTGGCATTATCTAAAGCTTGTGAACTGGTGCTAAATAAGTTAGCTAAGATAATAATATTTCTTCGTAACTTAATCGCACTTATTAGTTTAAAAGAATATGAAATCCCTTACTAAATATCTTCTTTCAGCTATTTGTTTACTTTAATCTATATACATCAGGTTTGACAACATTTAATTACTGGGTTTTTTCCCGTCTATTCGAAGGGCGATAAATAGATGAACCCTAATATGTTAAATAGGTTCAATAATGTTGTTGTGGAGGATGTAATCCATGGCTAAGCCGTATTATGTAAAGTTTGAAACCCCCAAAGAGTTAGTCGACGCGAGTTACGAGGCGCTTCGACAGGCTAAACAAACTGGTAAGATTCGTAAAGGTACGAACGAGGCAACCAAAGCAATTGAACGAAACATCGCTAAGCTCGTAATTATAGCTGAAGACGTAGAACCTCCAGAAATAGTTGCTCACTTGCCTATCTTATGTGAAGAACGCAATACCCCGTATATTTATGTTCCAAACAAGAGTCAAATAGGTTCAGCTTTAGGAGTGGAAGTTGGATCAGCTTCAGCTTGCATAGTTGAAGCAGGTGAAGCGCACGGACTTGTAGATCAGATTGTTAGTGCGGTTAGTAAATTAAAGAAGAACTAAGGAGATAATCAGCGTATGTCTGAGGAAAAGGTCACTCAATCTGAAGTAATTCAGATAGTCGGAAGAACAGGAGTAGCTGGTGAGATAACTCAAGTGCGTGTGAAATTACTTGAAGGAAAAGATAAGGGTAGAATCCTGACAAGAAATATTAAGGGACCAGTTCGTCTAGCCGATATTTTAATGTTAAGAGAAACTGAACGTGAAGCTAGGAAGATAAAGTAGGTTTAGATTAATGTTAAGCTTAAAGAAATGCTTCTATTGCAATAACGATATCTATCCTTCAATCGGTGTCGCATACATTAAGAACGATGGATCTATTCGTTATTACTGTTCATCTAAATGTCGAAAAAATAGTATAGATCTTAAAAGGGATCCTAGAAAGTATAAGTGGACCCTAAAATATACAACACGCATATAACTGTGCGGCTCCTTAACAGAGTGATTTCTCTTGTCACAGACACTTATTGTCATAAAACCCGACGGCGTTAAGCGGAAGTTGGTGGGTGAAATAATTTCTAGGATAGAAAGAAAAGGTTTTGAAATAATTAAGCTAAAGATGTTTACTTTTACACGTGAACAAGCAGTCGATTTTTATTCTACGCATTCAAATGAATCTTTCTTTGAACCTCTCGTAGAATTTGTGACATCAGGTCCAGTCGTTGCAATAGTCTTAGATGGTGAAAACGCAGTAAACACTCTGCGGTTAATGATAGGGTTGACCAGATCCTATGAGGCTTCTCCAGGCACTATCAGAGGTGATTTTGGTTTAGGTACCACAACAAACATAATTCATGCCTCTGATTCTTCAAAAAGCTTTGAACGAGAATCACGCGTCATTTTCTAAGAAATTCAGTTTCAATGAGTCTTATCTTAGATAATATATTAAAAAGATAGTGGAAGCCAGGGTATTCCATGGTTGAAGGTATTAGACAACCTGTCGTAGTTGTATTGGGGCACGTAGATTCAGGGAAAACTTCACTGCTAGATAAGATTAGGGGAACTGCCGTACAAGCTCGTGAAGCTGGAGGTATTACCCAACATATAGGCGCGAGCTTCTTTCCTATTAGCACTATTAGTGAAATTTGTGGCCCACTTCTTAAACATCTTGGGATTTTACTTCAGATACCAGGAATATTAGTCATAGATACGCCAGGTCATGAAGTATTCACTAATCTAAGAAGTAGAGGAGGATCTGCCGCTGATATCTCGATATTGGTTGTTGACTCATCCAAAGGCTTTGAGATTCAGACATTAGAAAGTGTGGAAATACTAAAAAGAAGGAAGGTTCCATTTGTTGTTGCACTCAACAAAATCGATATGATAGCTAGCTGGAAAAGAGGACAAGACATGTTTATGTCAAATTCTATAAAAGGTCAGAATAAATATGTTCAAGATGAGCTAGATAATCGTATCTACTCAATTGTAGGCTCACTTTCTCGAATAGGATTTGAATCAGAATCTTATAATCGAGTTAAAGACTTTACGAAAGAAATAGCTATTGTTCCGGTTAGTGCAAAGACTGGGGAAGGTATACCTGAGCTTCTAACTGTCTTAATTGGCTTGACTCAGCAGTATTTGTTGAAACGACTGGGCGTCTCTAAAGGCAAGGCTCGGGGAATAGTTTTAGAAGTTAAAGAAGAGCCTAGTCTAGGTTCAACAGCAAACGTTATCCTTCTTGACGGTGTGCTCAAAATTGGTGATAGTGTTATCATGGGTAAGCGAGATGGAGCCTTTGTTAGTCGCGTTAAAGCAATATTTATGCCAAAACCTTTAGATGAGATGAGAGATCCTCGTGACAAATTCAGCTCAGTTGAATCAATCTCTGCTGCATCTGGTATTAAGTTGGTAACCCCTGATCTTGAAGGTACTCTCGCAGGATCACCGCTTGTAGGACTAGATCTAAACGATGACGTCGAAGAAATAAAAAGAACTGTTTTTGATGAGATAAAACGTGCTTTCATTTATACTGATGGTGTAGGTGTCGTGCTAAAGTCAGATACTCTTGGATCTCTTGAAGCTTTAGTGGATATGTTAAAACTGCGCAACATACCCATTCGAGTTGCCGATATCGGTCCCGTTACAAGACGTGACGTTGTTGAAGCAAGAACCGTAGCTGACAAAGATAAGTATCTAGGTGTAGTTATGGATTTTGGCGTAAGAATTCTACCAGATGCCGAAAAGGAAATTGAGGATAGTAACGTTAAGCTTTTCATGAACCCCGTAATCTATAGTCTTATTGAGGATTATTCAAGTTGGGTTCAATCAGAAAAAGAATCCTATGAACGGGATGAGTTCAACACAATAACTCCTCCGAGTAGCTTCAAGTTTCTAAAAGGCTACGTATTCAGACGCAATGACCCTGCTATTTTTGGTGTCATGGTACTAGTAGGTAGGTTAAAGCAAAAGGCTCAGGTTATGAATAGTGAAGGAAAAATAATTGGTACTATTCATCAGCTCCAAGATAAAGGAAAATCCGTCGATGAGGTGGAGCAAGGCTCGGAGGTAGCAGTATCTATGAACGAGCCTACGATAGGGCGGCATATTCAAGAAGGCGAAACGCTATACACTGTTCCTAAGAATAATGAAATAAAAACACTGACCAAAAAGTATCTATCGAGATTATCTTTAGAAGAATCTGGAACACTGGACAAGATTATTAAAATGAGACGCAATACCGACCCACTTTACGGGTTATAGTCAGCTAGTCTCTTAGCTGCTATGATGGTATTCTTCATAAGCATCCCCCTTGTCATAAGTCCTGTACTTCCTGTGTTTGGCGTAATATATGACGCTTTTTCTTTGAGATCATCAAAATCTATGTCAAATACTAGTTTACCCGTTCCCTGATCTCTTCTAACTCCAATCCCAAGTACCACTACTTTTTCCTTTACCATTTCAGCAGTCAGTCTGAACGAGTCCTTTGGGTAGAGCTCAGGTGGTCTTCCGGCGGCCGCTACCACAATATCTGCCTCTTGTAATCTCTTCTTCATGTTTTCAGTTTTTCTATGTACACAAGTGACAGTGGCATCTTTATCTTGTAGCAGTTTTCTAAGAGGTTCTCCAACCAGCGCACTTCTACCTACAATTACTACGTCTTTTTGAGCAACTTCTATTCCAAAGTGGTTCAATATTACTACTGCTCCTTTAGGTGTGCATGGGATGAAACTATTTTCCATCGTATATTCTCCGAGAATGATTTTACCCATATTGTAAGGCGTAAGCCCATCAACGTCTTTCTTCGGAGATAATGTTTCAAACACCTCTTCCTTGTTTATGAAATCTGGGAATGGTAGTTGAATTAGGATCCCATGTATTTGTGGATCATTGTTCAACTTTCTTATTGTATCTAATACTTCTTTGTTTCTCTTATCTGGTGGGCATTCAAACATCTTGTAAACTTTTGATTCTATTCCAACTTTTTCACAATCCTTTTCTTTCAGTGAGACATACGTTTGAGAAACAGGGTCATCTCCAACGAGTAGAGCAGCTAAGCACGGTATAATCCCTTTTTCCTCCTTAAGCATTCTCACGTCTTTCCTAATCTCATCCGAAACATTTTGAAAAAGGTTCTTGCAATCCATTATTACTGTCATGCTAACTCTCCTAACGATAATATTTGCATTATACTATATTTGTTTCTATGAATACCATACTTTCTAACCTAATTCATGAATGATCCATTCATCGATATGGCTTAATTCCCAGAATTCTATTGTGAAATCCTATTGCCCAAGTACATAGTATGTTAGAATGGTTCTTGCTCTAAGAAAGTTTCTTTATCCAAGTTGTCGGTATTCATCTCTAAGTCATTTAATTTTGATGAAGGCGCATTGTGTATATCAACAATTTAGCTCCGTCCCAAGAACCTTGGAATCGACTCGCTAATATGATTGAAAGCGACTATCAGGATTAAATCCGGTAGAACGAAGATACTGTTCAAGACTGCAACAAAAATCCGATAGACAGGTGAAACCGAATCGATATGAAATACAGAGGGTAAGGCTGCTTATGAGTAAATACTTATTAGCTGAGTGGTGAAGAGCGTGTGGACGACTTCCAGTGGCAAAATCAAAACTTATCGTATCGGATCCTGAAACAGGGAAAGCAACCATGTTAGAGCTTACTCCTGATCAATTCCGTGTTTTCAACGGTTTGAAGCTTTGTAGTGATCTTGACGGCGCATCTTTTGGGCTTGAAGGCAAAATCAGGTTGACTGGTGGAAGCGATAGCGCTGGCTTTCCCATGAGATCCGACGTACATGGCGGAGTTAAAAAGTACGTATTGCTTTCTCGCGGAGTCGGATTAAGGGAAAAATATGACGGTCTCAAGAAAAGAAAAATGGTGCGCGGAAATACCATTACTGAAGACATATATCAAATAAACGCAGTTTTTATAAAAACAGAGAAGCATGAGAAAGCTCCTAAGATTGAAAACAAGAAATCCGTTACTAAAGCCGTGAAAAAAACCGCTAAACCTTAAAATTCCATTTGCATTTTTGATTATTCTTCTTTTTTCATCGTTTCATTAATATTATATACCCCTCTGAATCCTCTCGTAGTTAGATGACTGAAAGAACTGAACCTCAAGATCAAAAGTCTTTACTTCCTCGTCAACCAGAAGTTAACATAGGAACAGTAGGTCATGTAGACCATGGAAAGACAACTATTGTTGAGGGGATAACTGGGATATGGACATCTGCTCACAGCGAGGAGCTTAGGCGAGGTATTACAATTAAGATTGGATATGCTGACGCAGCTTTCTACAAATGTGATAAATGCTCTCCGCCTATCAGTTACTCAGCGACTCCTAAATGCACTAATTGTGGGGGTGAAAGTACTCTTCTTCGGGTGGTCAGCTTCGTAGATACCCCAGGTCATGAAAGTCTTATGGCAATAATGCTATCAGGTGCAGCCGTGATGAATGGTGCTATACTCGTTATTGGTGCTAACGAAAGTGTTCCGCAACCTCAAACTAGAGAACATTTGCTTTCACTTGACATGCTTGGTATGAAAAACATAGTTATTGCTCAAAACAAAATAGATCTAGTTAATGACTTAGAAGCTGAAAATAATTATCAGGCAATTAAAAAGTTTGTAAAAGGTACAGTTGCTGAAAACGCTCCTATTATTCCCGTTTCAGGTCAGCGTAAGCTGAACATGGATGCTTTGATTTGGGCTCTCGAAGAGTTCGTTCCTACACCGGCTCGTGATTCCGATGACAAACCTCTTATGCAAATACTTCGGTCATTTGACGTTAATCGACCAGGGTTTTCTATTTCCCAGATAAAAGGAGGAGTTATTGGCGGGACACTCATTAAAGGTACCTTTAAGGTCGGTGATGAAATCGAACTTAAGCCCGGTATTGTAAATGAAAAAAACGGAAAGTATGAATCTATTTTCACAAAAATAATTAGTATAGGAACCAGTGCCGGTCTTGTTGAATCCGTCGGTCCGGGCGGACTTGTAGCATTAGGTACAACGTTAGACCCTTCTATTACACGTGCAGATAACCTACTAGGTACAGTGATTGGTCTAGTAAGTGGACTCCCACAAACTATCATGTCATTGTCAATGAAGACTAATCTCTTCGAATTTGCTGTTGGTTCTACAGGATTGGTTAAGGTAGAACCTATTAAACGTGGTGAATCTTTACGATTAAATGTTGGAACGACTGTGACGTCTGGTCCAGTTAGCGCAGTTGAACGGGGAGTAGTAACGGTCGACCTAAAACGTCCCGTGTGTTTATTCTCAGATAGTAGAGTCGCAATCACCCGAAGAATAAACGAACGGTGGCGTCTAATAGGCTCAGGATTAGTAATCTAGTCGAGTCATAATGGTCTTGATTCTTCTCGACTCAAGTTTTCTTATGCTTATTGCCAATTCTCCAACTTATGGTTTTGAAGAAATAAAGAATTCCATCGGGAAAGTTGAGCTAGTTGTTCTAAAAGATGTAGTAAACGAATTGCTTTCTATTAGTAAACTTGCATCGACTAAGCGCAGTCGAGAGGCTGAACGAGCATTGCAATATGCTTCAAAGTTAAAGTGTGTCACTGTTTCAGAAGGTCTGAATGTAGACGACAAAATCTTGAACTACGCCAAATTGGGCGGAGTTATTGTAGCAACTCTTGACAACAATCTCAGGAAGAGATTAAGGTCTTCTATGGTTACAGTACTTTTTCAAAGAGGCAATAGATTTGTCACCGAAGGGGTTACGTAAACATAATAGGAATATCCAAAAGGTTCTTAACTATATATTTGAAGTCCTTTGTTGAAGAGGTATCTGTATTGTTTCAAATTGCGTATATTACCGATGTTGTTCGGGTCCCATCAGACAAGTTTGGCATCGATATTGAGGATGTATCTTTATCAGTTCTTAGGGTAAAATACGAAAGTACTATTAGCCCTGAAATGGGCTATTTGGTTCTAATTACTGACGTAAAGGTTGATCATGTAGGTAAAATTATACCTGGTGACGGTGCTAGATATCATAAAGTTGATTTTGCAGTGTTATCCTTTTTCCCTGCACTTCAAGAAATCGTTGAAGGTGAGGTTGTTGAAATAACTGATTTTGGTGCATTCGTTAGAATAGGTCCTGCTGACGCTCTACTTCATCTTTCACAAATCACTGATGACTATTTGACTAGTGATATTAAACAAGGTGTTATTACGGCAAGCCAAACGAAACGATCCTTGAAAGTAGGCTCAAAAGTAAGAGTGAGAATTACAGCTGTAAGTCTTGGACGGGGAGCAAGCCTTGGAAAGATAGGTGTAACTTGCAGGCAGCCATTTCTCGGTGCTATAGAATGGATAGATGAAGATCTTATGAAGAAACAAAAGAAAAGTACCGCAAAATCTGAGTGAGCGTGTGGATAGATGGTTAAGGAACGTGCTTGTAGAAAGTGCAAAAGTCTAGCATCTGGTAAGAACTGTCCGATTTGTAACTCTGCAGATTTATCTTCTGAGTGGTCCGGTTTGATTATTATAAATAATTCTGAAAAGTCGCAAATAGCTAGATCTTTGGGCGTATCTAAGGTCGGTCGATATGCCTTAAAAGTCAATTAATATTTTGGAATCTCATACTCTAAAGTGCGAAAAATTGGCGTCTCATCGTCTACCGGAACGATTTAGACCAATTCTGAAAAGGCCTTTAGGTATTCTAGTCAAGAATGAACATCTCAACGTAAGTTCCATTGAGAAGGAATTGAATGGCTGTTTTTTGCTTGTTTCAGTAGGTGATGCAACAACTGAGAAGTTATTATCTTTAGGTTTTAGACCGGATGTCGAAGTGGTAGACAGCGTTGAGATGCGTGTGCCTAGAAGTTTGCCTTCTTCTCATTATAATACTGAACTGAGAGTATCAAATGAAGCTGGTCATCTTACTGATGAGGCTATTTACTCTGTTTCAAACGCATTATATGCTAAGAAGCCTGTCAGGATAATTGTATTTGGTGAAGAGGATTTGCTAGCGCTTCCAATACTGGCAACTTATCCGAATGATAGTGTTGTGGCTTACGGCCAGCCTAATTCTGGAATGGTCATGGTGCGAATAAATGATAATTTGAGAAAATCCACCGCTTCAATTTTAAATGAGATGGACATAGTTTTAGGTTGATGTTTGTTCGTAATGTATTAATATGCCATTTCTGCTGAGTTAGTAACCGTGAGGACAAATGGAAGTCGAAGTACTAAGTGATAAGCAAAATATATTAGTAAATCGTAGGGAAGTTTCTTGTATTTTCAAAGGTAATTTTGGGCATATTTCTCGTCAAGAAGCTGTAAAGAATATTTCAAAAACTCTCAATACGGGTAATCATAAAGTATATTTAATTTCTCTTGAGGGCAAATCTGGGACCCGTGATGCGACAGGTCTCTTCTACATTTATGAAAACGAAAAAGCCGCTACCAATGACATTCCCGAATATCTTTTGAAGAGAAACACGCCACCGGAAACTAAAGAATCTGAATCTAAAGATAAACCTGTGATAGCCCCTGCAAAGCCTGCTGAAAAGGCTAAAAAGCCTAAATCTTAGAGATTAGGCTTGAAGAGTTTAGAGGGTTAGATTAGAAATGTCTGCTAAAAGTGATTCAAAGAAGCCTGATCCGGTAAAGTCTGATTCGAAAAAAACTAGAACCCCAGTTTCAAAGTATTACAAGATAGAGGGTACTACTATCAAACGATTGAAAAAGGAATGTCCGCGTTGTGGCAAAGGTTATTTCCTTGCGAACCATAGTAACCGCCAAACTTGTGGAAAATGCAATTATACTCAATTTAACAAATAGCCGCAGGTCTAGCTAGATTTTTCTTTCATCTTACGTCTGACCGTCCTTGATACGTTAGGCGCTAACATCGGCTGAAAAGGTGTCAAATACCCTATTTTCAAAGATTCCTTTATCCATTCTTTCCTCCCATATGATAAATATCCATCTAGGAATTCTTCAACGAGAATACCAGCTTTCTCACTGTCAATAGTGAATTTTGATGAGTAGTAGACAAATTCAGCTAAATCCCAGCCTTTATCATTATTTTGACCCATTTGTTCCAAATCTACTAAGTATATTTTATTGTTAGAATATAGAACGTTACTAGGTTTAGTGTCACCTAAGGTGTACCCAGCGCTATGTACCTTTCCAAGTTCTTGTCCATATTGTCTCACGGTGTTCAGGCTTCTTTCGTTTCCACTGAAGAATCCGATTATTAATTTCGCAAGATCTGGGCCATCAATATACTCTGTCACTAGCATTTTATGGTCTAATATTATGGATATTACCTTCGGGGTATTCAAACCTAAATTGCGGAGTCTTCGTATTGCTGAATACTCTCTGTAAAGTCTTGACATTGGGTTCATATCAAACCGTTTAGATAGAAGAGTCCAAATGTTGAGAAATATCCATTTTAGTGCTTTTATATCTGAAAAATTCTTTATGACAAATTTCAACTTATGGGTGTCATCTTCTACGCTATAAATTTTTGAAACTGAGTACACTTCCCCCGCGTTTTCTACTCTTACTTTTGCATCACTTTTGAAACCTTGTTGTTCCAGAAGTTTGTTGAACCAATTGTATTCATCAATTATTAGTGACCCTTCTTCTAGACTCCAGAGTTTTCTTGGGTGTTTAATTGCAATTGGTATATCAAAGCCTTTTCTTGTCCTCGCTATTTTAGAAAATAATTCTTTTCCTATTACATCAAGTCCCACCGTTCCAGCGTATCCATGTACTGCATATTGGGTTAGGCCTCTCTTAGTGTCTCTGAACATCTCTGATAATTTTTTTGACCAGCTTTCTGATGAGCTATTTCTTATTCGGATTTTTCCATTTTCCATATTTACTAGACCTTTTTTTTCTATTTCGTTTAGAGCCTCAAGAAACCCTAAACAGGCTGCTTCAGTGTTTATTTTTGCCAAACTCTCTCCATAGGTTTTAGCGTAGCTATAGAGCACTGGGGGGTATATCGTCGCTCTTTTTTTGAGTTTATCGTACAGAAAATATTCAACCGGAATCACTATTTCACATGAAAACTCCCCAAATGACGCTTCTATTTCCTCAAGGGATTCGAGTATAACTCTTCGTTTTAGATTATGCTCTATTTTGTTTAGTTCTTCACCTATTAGGGGTTCATATATGTTTAGAAGTCTCCCGGCTACAAACTCGCCTAATGTTGCTCTCTCAGCATCTGATTGAATATCTTCTTTGTTAACGAGTAGCGCTGAAATATCGATTTCACCCTTAACATATCTGTACTTTACTTTTGGCTTGTAGTTGTTAAGAACAATTATTACATCATAATCGCTTTCTTTGTTTGCATAACCCGCAACTCTGGATCCATAAGCTATTGCGCTCACTATTTGATTTCCTTTTGAGATGTCTTGGATTATTCGGGTTAGATTATTTTTTTCAGATTCGCTCAATCTACTGCTATTATTGTTTATTCCCATCATCTACAAGTGCACTTTTCTCTAGATTGAATCATTCATGCCGTATTTATGACTGACGTTCATCGATATTAATTCAAGTATTCCCCTGAACTTATTCTTTATCAATTCCATTTTTCATATCAAATTAGTCTGTTTTTGAGTTACCTAGATATTTTGGCATTTTACTTACTAATTCGCTTTATTTCTTCAATTCTGTTTTTGAGCAGGGGGTCAAAGTTCGTCCTCATAATTGACATGACCGGTATTCTCACGACGTTTGCATCAGGCGGTATGTTTATTGTTGGAAGATTCTTTTCAACCCAGTTTTTCACTGTCTTTCTATTCAGTTGCTCATCTACTAATCCGTCTGAGAACTTTGTGTTTATGTTTTTTATTAATGATTTGTCTTTGAATAACCATTTCGGCTCAAAAAGCTTTTCATAATCTGAGTATAATGCTTGATGAAGTGTACTTGAAACTTCATCGGATATGATGTCAAGAGATGCGAATTTTCTAACTAATTCTACGTAATGCATAAACTCATGGGCTAAAACTGCGTTTATGGTTGATCTCAACCCGTATGCTACTAATGGTGCTGATAATTGAACCCATATTTGGACTCCCCCTATCCCGTCTTCTATACAAATTCGAGCGTAAAGAACTCCAAGTTGACCTATTTCCGTGCTACTAGAAGATACAAGAAGTGCTGGTTCAACATAGTATGGGGGATAGCTCAACCCAGAAGCTTTCTCGACTTTCGAAACTCCTTCATTTATGTATTTTATCCTATTCTTTATGATCTTAACTGTTGCTTTGGGCAGAGCTTGGCTAGCCTCAGGTAGTTCGAATTTGAAAAGTGGGTTCAAGTAATCTCAGACCCTCTTATCTTGAAATACTTCTGTAAAAGATTTTCCATTACAAGATATTTGTATGAAGTCTGTCGGATGGCCTCGCTAAGTATGGTTAACTAATGCGGTAAGACTCGTTATTCAGTTTCTGTATTGTTCCAATTCAATGAAGTTATGCGTTTTCAAATACCTTTCATACTGTGAATTAAATGGTTTTCTAGATAAATCTTCTAAATAATAGCTGATAAATATTACCTCAATGTGTACGAAGAAGTGAATTTACTTGACTGAATCTTTCGATTGTTTTTTCAAGGATAGAGTAGATGCTGGAATACAGCTCTCAGAAAGATTGTATCATCTAAAGTCTGAAAAAACCGTGGTTCTAGCTGTACCGCGTGGTGGAGTAGTTGTAGGCTTCGAGGTGGCAAAAAAATTGGATGCCTCTCTTAGCATCATAATTCCAAGAAAGATAGGCGCACCAGGAAATTCTGAACTGGCAATTGGTGCTGTAACTGAAGATGGTGAATCTATTCTCGACCTTTCACTAGTTTCTTTCCTCGGAGTTGATAAAAAGTACATTGAGGCTAGAAAGATTCATGAGATGTCTGAGATAAAACGTAGAATGCGTCTTTATCTAGGCGATAAACCTCGGACTTCTTTGAAAGATAGAATAATTGTAATTGTTGATGATGGACTTGCAACGGGAGCGACCATGAAGGCCGCCGTTAAATCAACACTTCTTCAAGAACCGGCTAAGGTTGTAATTGCAGTGCCGGTAGCTCCGGTAGATACTATCGAGGCTATGAAGAAGCTAGTTGACGAAGTTGTCTGTCTATGCACTCCAAAGACTTTCTTCGCTATAGGTCAATTCTACCAAAACTTCTCTCAGGTAGAAGATGATGAAGTAATTTCACTACTAAAAAGCTTTGAATCCTTAAAGAAATAGACGCAATACTAATTAATTCAACCGTATGTTAATTAGATAATCTAGTTTTCCACTACGAATGGGTGTATAAGACCATTATGAATCAAACATTCTCCAGAAGTTATCTATCTATGTATAATGGATACCTTGTTTTATTTAATTAATGAATCTAATCAACTTGTTAAATATATTATTTGGAAAAATTCATTATTAGTGAATTAGATAAATATGTGTAATCTTTCGGATTGAAGAGACAAGGTAATCTAATTGATCAAAGGTTTTATTGGACATGGTCTTGAAGTTGACTTATCACGAAATGCCTTGTCTACATTTCAAATAGATGAAAGCGTCTTCAAGGACTTTTTAGGTGGATACGGGCTTGCTTCTCGGCTAATTCTTGAGAAGCAGTCTGTGAAAGCTAATCCTCTAAGTGGTGCGAATATGATAGTTTTCTCACCCGGGCTGCTTCCTGGAACAGGTGCTCCTTTCAGTGGACGTTTTAGCGTTTGCGGAAAATCTCCTTTGACAGGCTGTTGGGGTGATGCAAACAGCGGTGGTTATTTCGGCCCGATGATGAAGAAAAGCGGGTTTGACATTGTCTTAGTGTCTGGAGTCTCTGAAATACCTGTATACCTTAACATTGAAAACGGTAAATCTGAGTTGAGAGATGCCAGTCATCTTTGGGGTAAAGATACTCTCGAAACCGAGTCCATGATCAAAAGAGAATTACATGAACCTTCTACACAAGTAGCTTGTATAGGACCTGCAGGTGAGAAGAAATCTCTAATATCTTGCGTGATCACTGACGGTGGACGAGCAGCTGCAAGATCAGGTCTTGGTGCCTTGATGGGCAGTAAACGCTTAAAGGCTGTTTCTGTCAGAGGCGACTTGAAAATATCGGTTGCGAACGAAGCTGAGTTTGAAGCTGTTTCTTCCAGAATAAGAAACTTTTACAAAACGTCTCTAGTATCTTTAATCGGAGCAAGAATTTCCAAACCTATCATTCCAGTCTTTATTAGGATATTAGGTTCAAAGATTGAATCGATATTAGAACGGGTGGGGTCAGGATTGGCTGTTGAGGCTTTCGGGAATAGTGGTACTTCTCTCGGTCTATCCCTATGCGTTGAGAGCGGCGATTCACCAGTTAGAAATTGGGGGGGCGTAGGGGTTCGTGATTTCCCTATTTCAATGTCGAAAAAAATAAGTGGCAACTCCGTCACAAAATATGATAAATCAAAGTATTCTTGTTCTTCATGTCCTTTAGGCTGCGGGGCTTTAGTTGATGTTAAAACGGGTAGATTCGCTTCGAAGAATGTTCATAGACCTGAATATGAAACATTAGCTGCTTTCGGCCCAATGCTTCTTAATGATAATGTGGAATCTATCATTAAAGCTTCCGATATTTGTAACAGATATGGCTTAGATACGATATCAACTGGAACATCGATAGCATTCGCTTTTGAATGCTATGAAAAAGGACTACTAAGTATTAGTGACACTGGTGGTTTAGATTTAGTTTGGGGGGAGCCTTCTACTGTTATTGATTTACTTGAGAGTATTGCAAAACGTGAAGGTTTAGGCGCTGTCTTAGCTGACGGTGTAAAGCAAGCTTCTGAAAAAATAGGTAAAGGGTCTGATAAACTCGCAATTCACATTTGTGGCGAAGAGCCAGCGATGCACGACCCTCGTGCCTCCCCTAGCTTCGGAACAACCTACCTGGTAGATGCTGCACCCGGTCGGCATACCCCTGGAGGAGCAGCTTTTGCAGAATCTATGGGTACTGACTTGCCTTTGAATGGCATTGACTTTCCTAAAGTCAGTAGATACCAGTACACGGGGAAAGGAGAGATTCATAAGGCCTATAGTGGTTTTACTCACGTTGTTAATAGTTTAGGGCTTTGCAATTTTGGGGCTATTGGGCTAGTTCCTAACTTCCCTTTGCTTGAACTTGTAAATGCTGCCACAGGGTGGGACTTAAACAGCAGTGATGTTCTTACGATAGGCGAAAGAATTCAGACAGCTAGGTGGGTGTTTAACCTTATTGAGGGAGTTGATCCAAAGTCTTTTAAGTTGCCAGATGTTTTAAAAGGAGTTCCTCCGTTTAAGGTTGGACCAACTGCAGGCGTGATTGTAGATATTGATTCCCTTGTCTATGATTATTATAATGCTATGAGTTATGACCATAATACGTCATGGCCAAGTAGGGACCGGCTTGAATTACTCGGGCTTAATGAGATTGTTGACAAGAGACTTGGATTATAAGGAATTCCTAACCGTTTCAGTCGATGTGAATGGTATTTTTAATGAAAAAATTATTAGAAAAAAGATGGTGTTTAAAGTCTCTAAAGGGAGTTGTTGTTCAGATCTTCTGAGTTTAGTTAGCGAAAAATTGGGTCTAAAAGGTGCTTCAGCAATTAGAGATCACTCAATTATCATATTAAATGGGACTAAGGTGAATTCTTTAGAAACTCTTCTAAGCGATCGAGATAATTTGTCAATTTACTCTCCAATAGCAGGAGGTTAAATTCTAATTTCCAAATCTGTGTTGTTGAAAATTTTTTAAGCATCCATTATTGAAATCGTATTGCAAAGGCGGTTTGAATGGGTATATTTGGGCTCTACAGTTTGAAAGACCGGTTAGCAATTGATATTAATAAAGAAAGAATTATTGTTGAAAAGAAATCTGGTGACATGTTTTCTTATAGGCGTGAGCGGGACGGTGAAATTATTGAATCGAAGATATTCACTTCAAACAACGCAACCAAATTATCTGTTACCCCTCTTAGGCCGATTAATGTACCTCAGCAAATAGCTCGACACGTAATGATCTGTATTAATCCTTCATTTTCTCTTCCTCCAAAATCAGAAATTTCTCTAACTCTTACTATTCCAATAGAAGTTGGTGTGTTAGCTAAAGTAGTTGAAACTAGCGATCATCTACTAGACTTCTTCTCAATCTCAAAGCCAAAATATGCTTTATATGGTCCCCCAGAGTCAGGTTTTATCTGTCGTTTTCACAATTCGGATTTGAATAATTCATCTGGTTCATTGCCTTATGCGGAAGCTATTGCCTTTGTCAAGTTTGAAAACCAAACGTCAAGTTGGGTGTCCGTTCACAGAATTGTTATGGATGCGTATATGTTAGATCTTTACATTAAGGATGATCTTGTGTATTTGGAAGACACTAAAGTGATTATTGATGATGAAAAAACTGCGCAAGTATTTCTTAACAATACGCCTCCGTTACCGGGTCTGCAAGAGGCTCCAATTGCTTCTGATGCTTTAAAGCGTTTCAGGCTGGGTCTTCTTGAACGAACTGGATTAAGTGGTAAAGACAAGTTTCTAATGGAGTATGGTTATTGATGGAATGGTACGAATATAGTATTCCAGGGGTGGAATTTACTGTTATTCAGCTAATAATTGCGTTGATGGTTATAGCAGTTGGGGGGGTAATTGGACGAATGGTGAGTCTATCTGCAAAAAAAGTTTTAACAACAGCTATGTCCAATAACTCATCCTATCTACTTCAAAGGATTGTAAACTACTTCGTAATAATCGTCGCTGTTCTCGCCGCTCTTTCATACTTACATGTTGATTTTACAGGCGCTCTTCTTGCAGGAGGATTCTTAGGCATAATAATTGGATTTGCGACACAATCAGTTGTTGCTAATTTCATTTCAGGTTTTTTTCTGCAGATTGAGAAGCCTTTCGCTATAGGTGATCCAATAAAAGTGATTGATTCAGATATTCAGGGAGTTGTTACTGCAATAAATGTTTTCTCTACTAATATTTGTTCTTTCGATGGAGTTAACACTCGTATTCCAAATGAAAAACTATTCACTTCAAAGATACTAAATTATTCAAAGCACGTTGCACGTAGAATTATTGTAGATGTCGGAATCTCCTATAAAGAAGACGTATCTAAGGTGATTGATATAATTAAGAAGAAACTCGATGAAAACCCCTTTATCTTGTCTGAACCAGAACCACTTGTTTATTTGGATGACCTTGGGGGCTATTCCTTAAAGTTATCAATTCACGTTTGGGCTCCTTCAGCAGTATGGTTCAAATTGAAGACTCAGGTTGTTCAAGAAGTGAAAGAGGCGTTAGATTTGGCTGGTGTAGAAATTCCGTTTGCTCAACGGGTGATGTGGCGCGATAATCTTTAGGTATGAGAAAATCGTTGCATAAATTCCCAAAATGATACTCGGCGAAACAAATTCTGCCTGAAAAATCTAAACTTAAGAGGTTTGGGCGGTCTTATTCATCATTAAATGATGGATAATTATCAATAGAGAAATTGTAATTTAATTATTCTTGAGGTTCTAACACAACTTCCTTTACCATGGTTTTTAATTCTATGAATGTCTCTGTTCTTATTATTCCGTCTATTTTACCAATCTTACCTGTAACTATGTTATGTAAGTCGTTGAGGGAATGGGCTTTAATCTTAATCATGACGTCAAATCTTCCCGTTACTTCTCGGATCTCTCTAACTTCTGAAAGTTTTGTTAAATTTTCCAATATTTCGTCTCGCATCTTGGTGTCTGTGTTCAAACCAACTAACGCAGTTACTTGATATCCGATAATCTCATCATTTACTTCAACTGTGAACTTCTTTATTATTTTTCTTTTGATAAGTCTCTTAATTCTACTGTAACAAACTGAGGAATTAACATTTATTTTCTTACTGAGTTTAGGAACCGAAATACTGGCGTCGTTAATAATAACGTTGAGTATCTTAGTATCTATTTCGTCAATTTTTATCATTGGTTTATTCTCCTCCAATAGCTTATATAAAATGTTGTTAATAAACTTGAATATTATACAATTCTAAAGATAAATGTGAATATTTCATGCAACGCTTTATTTCTAGATGTATTTACGTTTGATTAGAAGTTCAGCTACAAGCACTGCTCCCTTCGCCGCTCCCATCTTTGTGTTGTGCGAAACAAGAACGTACTTAACACCGTTCTTTAATACATTGTCTTTCCTTATTCTGCCAACGGTTGTTGTCATGCCTCCTTGAGAGTCACGGTCTAGACGTGGTTGTGGTCTAAAAGGATCTTCATGTACAGTGATCATTTGTTTAGGAGCTGATGGGAGGCCTTCTTTCGATAGGATGCCAGAGTATTTTTTCATTGCTTTCTTCACTTCTTCAACCTCACATTTCTTACTTGTCGAGACAAACACACTCTCAGTATGTGCTTCTAGAACATTAACGCGTGTACATGTGCAACTTATCTTGAATTCAGCGGGGTCTATTAATTTGCCTTGAATTGTTCCAAATATTTTTCTAGTTTCTATCTGAACTTTCTCCTCTTCTTTAGGTATGAAGGGAATGATGTTGTCTGTAATATCAAGAGCAATTACACCTGGACTTCTGCCTGCCCCGGAAACAGCCTGCATAGATGTCATTATAACTGATTTTACTTCGAACTCATCATGTATCGGCTTAAGACTTATCGCCATTCCTGTTGTAGTACAGTTTGGTATTGGAATTATGAAACCACCCCAGCCTCTGTTTTTCTTCTGAATATCTATCAACTTAACGTGTTCAGAGTTGACTCCTGGGATGATTATCGGGATATCCTCTTCGTATCTGAAAGCTGAAGCTGTGCTAATCACGGCTGTTTCTTCCGCTACTTTTGGTTCAATTGTTTTGGCTTGATCTGACTCTATTGCTGTGAAAACTAAATCATATTTTGAGGGGTTTAGACTTGCTGCGTCTTCAACTATTATGTCTAAGTACTCTTCTGGAGGCTCTTCATTTACGTACCATCTGAAGGCTCCTGTGCTACTGTCTTTAATGGCGTCTGAATATTTCTTACCTGCAGACCTTTCGGAGGCTGCTAACCCTTCGATTTTGATCCATGGATGGCCCTTTAATGATGTTAAGAACTGTTGTCCTACAATCCCCGTTGCACCGATAATAGCTGCCTTCTTCATCTTGATGAATTGCATCAGAAATTAATATTATTTAAGAATACAGGTTGAAAGATGAGTTGAAAGTTATCTTTTGGATAGATTGAACTCGTTGTGAATAGTTTTCACGGCTTCTTCGCAATCGTCTTCTTTTATCACGAATGAGATATCTAGCTCTGAGGAACCTTGAGCTATCATTCTCACGTTGATTCCTTTGTCAGCTATGGCTTTGAAGACCCTTGCTGCTACCCCTGGAGTACCACTCATTCCTGCGCCTATTACAGCTACGACACCTACATCGTCTTCAGCGTTTACTTGGTCAGCTACTCCTTTCCCAAGTAGCGATATTTCCAACGTGTTTACGGCTTTTTCAAGATAATCTTTTCTCACAATCATACTAATATTCGCCTCAGAGACGCTTTGGGATATCATCAGAATGTTAATTCCAGCTCTTGAAAGTATGTCAAAAATCTTTGCAGCTATTCCTGGTCTTCCAACCATACCTGCGCCACCTATGTTAATCAATGAAACATTTCGAATAGTTGCAACTGATTTAACTATCTCTCCTTTTGCGATACTTTTTCTTTGAGATATTAATGTTCCTTGTGACGTCATGTTAAATGTGTTCTTAACTCTAACCGGTATCTTGTACTCCATCGCAGGCTCTAATGCTCTGGGGTGCATTGCCTTAGCTCCGAAAACAGTCATCTCCAAAGCTTCGGGATAGGATATCTGGGGTATTGTTCTAGCGTCTTTCACTATTCTTGGATCTGCTGTTAATATTCCATCTACATCAGTACATATCCACACCTCATCTGCGGAGAGCGCAGCTCCAAGTATGGTTGCGGTGTAATCAGACCCTCCTCTACCAAATGTTGTTGTGTCGCCTCTCTGAGTAGATGCTATGAAACCTGAAATGACAGGTATGATTCCTTTAGATAATAGGGGCTCTAGCGTCTTTGTAATCTTCAATTTGCTCACGCTCATCAAAGGGTTAGCTTCTCCGAACATGTCATCTGTAACAATGCCCGCTTCTCCTCCTGTGAAATGTTTCGCGACTAGTTTCAAGTCTTTAAGAGCGCCTGAAACTATCGGTGTTGAGAGTCTCTCTCCAAAAGATAAAACTTGGTCTCTTGATCTGGGAGTCATCTCGCCTAAAGTGCTTATTCCTCCGAGTATCTTTTCAAGATAATCGATATTTGCGTTAGTTTCTTCTAGAACTTCTTTCTTTATATTCAATTTTGATATTGCTTCTTTAATGCTTTTGATGTGTCTTTTTCTTATTTCTTCGAGTTCAATAGCCACTCTATCTAGATGTCCAGTTCTCGCATTTTCACCAATTTTTATCAAAGAATCTGTGACACCGTTAAGTGCAGAGACTACTATCACCACCTCATTGTCTTTCTTTATTTCCTTGATGCTTTTCGCTATGTTCTTTATTCTTTGTGAATTCCCTACTGAAGTTCCTCCGAACTTGACAATTATTCTCATTGTTAGGTCACCGATAACTTATCTCTTATTTCAAGTAGGTCTCTTAGTACAGCGCTAGCTGTTTCAAGTCCTCCGGCTCCTTTTCCTATTATTATCTCGTCTCCAGCAAATTCTGAGTGGAACTTTACTGCGTTCAGGGTTCCACCTATACAAATAGGATCGTCTTTTCTAATTTCTGTTGGTTCCACTTTTAAACCATCCTTTATCTGTCCAATTAGCTTGATAGCACATCCTTTATCTCCAGCTTCTTTAAGGTCTTCAGGCTTAACTTTCCGTATCCCATTTATAGAAACATCTTTCAAAGTTACTTCCATGCCTAGAAGCCAATTTGCCATTATGACTAGTTTAGCTGCAGTGTCTAACCCATCAACGTCTAGCGAAGGATTTGCCTCCGCGTAACCTTTTTCTTGAGCTAGACGCAAAGCTTCTTCAAATGTTAAGCTGTTCTTATTCATTTCTGTGAGCATGAAATTGGTTGTTCCGTTAAGAATCCCCTCGATAAATAACAGTTTGTCAGAGTAGAGACATTTTCTTCCAAAATCAAGAATTGGTGTGCCTCCTCCGACTGTGCCGCTAAATCTTAGATTTACTCCGTTGTACACTGCTAGTTCCATTAAAGACGGTTGAGCGAGTGCTAATGGTCCTTTGTTAACTGTTACAACGTGTTTTCCAGCTTTCAAAGCCGTCTCTATATGCGTCATACCAGGTTCCCCGGTCTCTAGATTGGTCGGAGTAGCTTCAACAACAACCTCCGCATCAGTCTGTTCAATAATGTTAAGAACTGAAGCTCCACGTATTCCCTGCTCGGGAACGGCTGCAACAGTTCCGTGCTTTTTCTTCATCTTTCTAACTTCATCTAAATCCAGACCTTTCGCGTTGATAACTGCACCTCGCTTATCCACTATCGCTACTACTCTTGGGTGCATACCGTAACGCTCGAGGAGCTCTTTTTTTCTTACCGAGAATATTTCGGTAAGGCTTTGCCCCACTACTCCGTATCCTAAGAGTATCAGCCTCAAATTCGTCCAGTTCAAAGGCAGAACAACGGTCTATTTTGCCTTTACCCTAATCTTTAGGTTCTGCTTGTTGTTTTTGATAGGCTAGCATCTTTATAGATGAAGTTTTTTAATTGTATTCTCTTTTTAGGCTTTGGCACATTACTCAATGAAGCCGAGCATATATTCAGCATGCTTGCTATCGGATTTTACGGTTAACTGCTATTAGACCGGCTGGAGTTATCTATCTGTATCCGGTTCCGCAGAAATTATGAGGGTCTCTAATCCTTTTATCTTATTTTTTACTTTATTCTGAATTTCCTCCTTTAACTTGGTCAGTTTGGCTACTGTTAGGTCTGGGTTGACAGTTATAATCATTTCACCAACTAAATAGGGCCCGCTTTGTCTAAGCTTAATAGTTTTCAGGCGTACACCGTCAACATCCTCGACCATTTGTTTTATCTCAGTAACTACTTCAGGATTATAACAAGCATCTAATAGTATGAGAGTGGCTTGCTTTAGGATCGTTATCGACACTGTGGCAATTAATACAGCTACAATCATCGCTCCAATTGAGTCCATCTGTGTGAATCCTAGAAAAGAGGCGAGGATGCTAAAGAAGACTATAAAGGATGCTGAGCCATCTTTGATTGCATTTGTTGCCTCTGCTTTAAGGGAGAGAAGGTTCGATTTGATAGCTATGTTTCTCTTAATGAATGCCAAGATCAATGATACTGTTCCCGCTGTGAATGCGGTTACTAGAGCTATAGTAGGTGATTCTATCGTAGTTGGTGAGAAGAATCTAAGATATGCATTATAAAATGTTAGACCGCTCACTATTGCAAGTATTATGGCGATTAGAAATGCAGAAAGGTTCTCTGCACGATAATAACCATAGTGAAATAGGCTATTAGCTTTCTTACGGCTTATTCTAAGGCCTATCCATACTATTGTTGTTACGCTTGCATCAGAGATGGCGTCGATGCCATCTGCTAGCAATGAAATGCTTCCAGATATCTGCGCAACGATGAGTTCAGCAATGCCTATGCTGCAGACGATGACTGCGGATAATAGCGCAATCTTTTCCGCCTTCCTAACATATGGGTTATGATGCTCGGACAATTTCTTTTCTTTATCTTCATGCCGTGTAGATGGCCACGTAACGTGGAATGATTCTCTCTCCCAATTTCATGCAACCTTTCCGTACGTATATAAGAAATATAAAGTATTTCATGGCTGACTCTCATGGCGATACTGAGTTCGCAG
>DATBXD010000233.1:0-3887 GCA_036514475.1 Nitrososphaerales archaeon | reverse complement strand
GGTCCCCCTCAGGGAAACGACTCCTATACTCAGATCTAAGAATCTTCCTGATATTCACACGATACCAGATACAAAAGACAGATTAAGACGCTCCTGTCAATTTCCTTTGATAAAACACATTGCGTTTTTAGAAGTCACCTAGTGTTATTAGTAAAAGTGATAACTCATCATCTAACTTATCATCTAATTCCTTTCTATTCATTAATAATTCCTTTTCATACATTAATTAGTCACATTTAAAGAACAGTTGAATAATAATTAACTAACATTGTAAAATTTTGTTCAGCATCATAGTTGTTCGTTTATAGCCATCCTTATTGTATGTCTTTTTTAACTAAGTTCTAAGAAAGAAGCAACAACATCTAAAACAGTAATTGAGCCTAAATATTTGGGTTGAGTTACTGATTTGAACCTTTTGATCTAACAAATGATTTTTCGTTAAGTCAAGAGTTTTCCCACCGTTGTTTTTTCAAAAATTTTTAATAAAATGCTTATGTAGTCTTGGCATTATATTGACAGGTGTTTAGGCGTGGAATCATACCAAAACAAGCCATATGTAGGCAATTATTTACCGGATTATAAAGATAAGTGATACGTAAGAACAATAGTGATGCTAAAGACTTTGGCTAATCTTAAAGTAATATTTCTAGGAACATCTTCAGCGATACCTACTTCAGAGAGAGGATTGTCTTCAATTGCTTTAGTACGCGAAGGGGAAATACTACTTTTTGACGCTGGTGAAGGAACGCAGAGAAGCTTCTTCAAAGCGAACCTAGGGTTTAACAAAAAGATGAAGATATTCATCTCACATCTACACGGAGACCATTGCGTCGGATTACTTGGGTTACTTCAAACGATGTCAATGCTAGAAAGAACACTTCCTTTATCAGTTTACGGCCCACGAGGATTACTAGGCTTCGTAAAGAATAATATGAAGTCATTGAAATGCGAATTAAGCTTCCCATTGAATATTAAAATCGTAACGGAAGGAACTTTTTTAGAAGAAAAGGAATATGTAGTCAGAGCTTGTAAAGGAAAACATTTCATAACAAACTATGCTTATGCTCTTGAAGAGAAAGATAGACCCGGAGTTTTTGAACCGAATAACGCAATTAGACTAGGCATCCCAAAGATTAAATGGTCTAATCTACAGAAAGATGAAACTGTAACAGTGAAAGGAAAAAAGATAAAACCAGAACAAGTCATTGGTCCGAAAAGAAGAGGGAGGAAAATAGTGATATCAGGAGACACTAGACCTACTTTGAAACTAAAACACTTCTTAGAAGGCTCAGACGTAGCAATCTTAGACTCAACCTACTTTGACGAACATAAGGAGAAAGCAAAAGAGCATATGCATATGACAGCTAGTGAAGCAATGGAATTATCATCTAAATCCGGAGTTAAGAAAGTAGTATTGACCCATTTTAGTTCAAGATACAGAGACGTAGCCACAATTCTAGCCTCAATTTCAAAAAAACACATTAATACTATAGAAGCCACTGACTTTATGGAGATTAACATACCATATCCTGATGAATTAACTGAAAAGAAAAAAGAATAAACTAATTACATTAAACATGCAAATATTCGTAACTAAATCCGCATTAATTAACCGTCTAAATTAATCTTTAATAGATATCGATATGTCGCAGTATTACTTTCAATAAGCATAAATTCCTTTAAATCTTCAACAACATCCAAATCTAGCATGACTCTAGCAGGTTTGATAACAGATACTTCAACACCCTTCTTCTTAGCAGTATCAACATGCATATGATAACTATTCTCATCATAAAAAGTATTAATCACGTTAGGAGGACTACGAAGCAATGCGTTAGTTCCATCCATCCGCAAAGACGGAACAACAACAACTGAATTAGTTGAGCGAGAGGAGTCAATTATTGTACCGATATCAATTGGTTGCACAAGTGGAATGTCAGAAGGAAGAATAAGAGTAGATAAAGCACCTAGATTAGCACAAAAATCATTAGCCGTCTTAACTGCTATGTTAACACCTTTTTGACAGTCTTCTTTTAAAGGAATAAAGTTCTTCAATTCAGCCAATTTTAAGACATCCTGATCAGGTGAAATCACTACCGAAGTAGTTACTTTCTCAGAACCTGAGACAGCATCTAACACATCTTGCAACATGCATAAAGAAAGAACTCTACGCTGAGAGACAGATAGCAAAGTCGAAAGACGTTTTTTCCCCTCATCAAGCTTCTTAACAGGGATTATAACGTGTAGAGTCAATCGCATCTCCTCTAGGTTTTACCATCTTACATATACTATATTCCAGTACTATATGAAATGAGTAAGAAAAGAGATAAATAACAAAAATAGACTATTGAATTCATTTAGAGTAACTAAGACATGTTTAATACAAAATCTGCTAGATGATCTTCAGAAACATCATTGTTCATCAATATATCTGTTGATGTGACTTTCACACCAAATTGTTCAATAGCGGTCTTCATGAATTCATCACTACGGTCGATAATAATTTTAGCGGCAAAATCAGAATATAGTTTTGCAACACCTATAGGAGAAACGTCTACTCCAATGCTTTGAAGAACCGCCTCCGCTGGCCCGCTCACCGGTTTATCACCAATTATTGGACTAACAGCAACCACTCTATCTTTGACTTTACACAAAGCATTTCTAATTAGTGGAATATGCACTATAGGGCCTATACTTGTCACAGGGTTTGCAGGACAGATAACAATTTTTTCTGCAGAAAATATTGACTCTAATACGCCTGGAGCAGGCTTAGGTTCTTCAGGACAGTTGTATCTAACAGATAATACTTGAGGCACAGCCTTTAATTTAACCCAGAACTGCTGTAGATGCATCTCACCGTCAGCAGTCATTATCATGGTTTCGATATTCTGATTAGAAGCTGGAATAATATTATGAGAGATGTTAAGATGATTAGAGAATTCCTTAGTTATTTCTGAAAGAGTATACCCCTGTTTGAGCTTCTCTGTTCTAGCTAAATGTATAGCCAAGTCTTTATCACCCAATTTGAACCAATTTTCAAAATTGAATTTGGAGCATTGATCTATGAAATTAAATGTGTCATTCTTCACACCCCAACCTCGTCTCGTGTCAAGAATACCTGATAGAGCATAAAGTATAGTGTCTAAATCAGGACACACATAGAGACCGTGTATAGAAATGTTATCACCAACATTAACAATCACATTCATCTTTTCAGAATAAATATTAGATAATCCACGAATAAGTTTAGCAGAACCTGTGCCCCCAGCTAAAACAGTTATCAATTGTTTGGCACCATATCATTTGAATAGATCTTTCGAAGTTTTTCGAATCAAAGAGTGAATATTACCGCGAGCAAAATCGTATTTCAAGCCTCTAACTATCGCGACAGGTACTCTTTCAAGTTTACCCATCACTAATTCTGATGCAGACGCAATTTCATCAGCTATAGCAATATTTGTAACTTTCAAGGCGTATCCATAAGTATCTTTTTGACCAGCATACGATCTAAGAGGTGAAATCCCAGCAACTCCTATAGCTACGTTAGTTTGACCTTCTCGCCAAGGCCTCCCGAAAGTATCTGTAACAATGACGGCAACATCAACACCAGATTCTTCTTTGATGTCATTCAAGATCTTTCTTGCTGAAGAATCTGAATCATTAGGAAGAAGAGATAATAGCCCTGAGTCAAGATTTGACTGATCTATGCCACCATTAGCACATATGAAGCCATGTCTCGTCTCAACTATTATACGGCCTCTTGCCATCCGCACAATGCGTTTTGCTTCAGAGAGAATTATCTCGACTTTCCTTGGATTCATTTTAAGTATTCTTGAGAAATTAATAGCAATTCTGGATGGTTTAATCTCACTCATCTTAATTATTCG
>DATBXD010000232.1:0-14728 GCA_036514475.1 Nitrososphaerales archaeon | reverse complement strand
CAAACCTTCTTTGATTACTTTATCTTCGCACTTGTACGTTTATCTAGTAATTTAAGTCTTTGAACAGAAATCCATATTTATTGACCTAAGTTGTTGATTCGAATTCTGTTCTTCTTTTCGCCAGTAATTCGTAATAAGGAATGGTTTGATCTATAATATCTACGTTAGATAGTAGCATTCTTCTACAGCAATACCGCTTTACATCCATGCTGTCAAGCACATCACCGGGATCCACACCTGCCTTAATTCGTTCTGTGAGTATATCATGTTTGTCTCCAACTAGAGAGCCACAGGTAAAACATCGTACTGGTTTAAGCATCTTAGATTTCAGACCTATTCTTAAGCTGCAAATATTTCAGCAATTAAAGCTTTACTGTAAGAAAGAATTTTTCTATTATCCTACAATTAGTATACTCCCTAGTTAACAGGGTTAAAGGACGATGGTTATGGAGTAGGGGAGAACGTTACTTCGTTTTTGGGAAGCTTGATCCTGTTAAGGTTGATTGGATTATCAGGGCGAAGGAGAAGCATCAACTTACAAACCGCGTGATTGCGAAGAGAATGGATGTATCTCAGATATGGGTGAAGAAGCTGTGGAGGCGGTACAGGGTTGAGCAGAAGATACCGGATCTCAGGAAGCCTGGGAGAAAGCCTGGTCCCGGAATATCTGGCGAAGAGAAGATTATCATACTCAGGGCGCGTGAGGAGTACAAGGTGTGCGCGTTCATACTTGAGCGGGTTATTGACGTTAAATACTCTTTGCATATTCCTCACAACAGGATTCATGAGGTGTTGAAGAGCATGGGCTTGGCTAGAAGCGAACCTAGGAAGTGGATCAAGTATGAGCGGAAGTATTCGAACTCGCTTTGGCATGTGGACTGGAAGATCCTAGACGGGTATGGGTGGCTGACTGCGTATGAGGATGATGCTTCAAGGAAGGTTGTTGGGTACGCGGTGTTCACCAACGCTACCTCGGAGCATGCTGTCGAGGTGCTGGAGAAGGCTGTTAAGAAGTGGGGTAAGCCTGCAAGTATTCTCTCAGACAGAGGCTCTCAGTTCTATGCTGTTGAATCCGAGGTGAGGATGAAGGGTGTGACAGCGTTCGAAATTGCTCTTGCGAAGCACGAGATACGGCAGGTACTTGGAAGGGTTCACCATCCGCAGACGAACGGTAAAGTTGAGAGGTTCTTTAGAACCGTGGAGGAGAAGATACACGAATTCAAAAACATTGACGAACTTGTCACATGGTATAACTCGAAGAGACCTCACATGTCGCTGAACCTAGATGCCATAGAGACACCCGATGAAGCCTTCATAAGGAAGATGCCTCAACAAGGAGTGATCGTTGATGAAGAATCAGGAGAAATATACCATGCCAAAACATCATAGAAAGGGTATACTGATTCCAGGATAACACAGTAAGAAAGAATTTTTGCTATAAAGAATTATTTAGATTTATCAACACGGAAATGACGAATAAATTTCAGTTAAGATGCTATTATCTGTTTTGCTGAATATGGGCTGACTCTGAGGAGATCTCATCAATGCTCGGCCATATACCAAGATTAATTACTTTTTCATTGTTATATTTCTTTCAAACATATCTTCCCAGCGCTTACATATTTCTTAATCATATTGACTAACCAAAATCAAGAATAAACGTTAAACAATCTCAGATAATCGATTTTTATTTATCCCGTGTCTTATCTCTCTTGCTATTCTTCTGCCCATTGACATTGGTTCATCATAAATAAATTGTGAGTATTGTGACCCGCCGACATAAACATTTGTTCCAGCAACAATTCTTGCAGATATTTCGAACACAACAAATCCTCTGCTCGGGTGATAAATTGTTTCGAGGCAGAACGGCCCGATAATACCTGGTGAGAAGAGTTCTATCGAGACATTAACAACTTTTACTCCGAAGTCTAGAACTTCCGGTAGAAGGCTTTCTCTAAGTACTACAGGCTGATTTCCTGTTACTGTGTAATCGAAGAACTCCGGTGGCACATCAGGAAGACCTCGATAAGCTTCATCGATTGGTTCTATTCTCCTATCGATACCCATTACCTGTACTTTACCGTTTCCAGCTGTTGCCCCTGTTTCTTCGAAGATAGTGTAGAAGTAGTGGGGGTAATACCTGACTCCCAATAGAAATTCCTGAATACCTACTTCCGGAATATCTTTGTCTTTTATGACGCCTCGCTTTACTCTTTTGTCTAATTCTTCGTAGAAATTTTGTTCAGAGTTTGTGGTAAAGAACCCTTTTCCACCTTTGGCGCCAGGGAACTTCACGAACACCTTTCCATCTATTTCTGACGGGTTATTGTATCGACGAGGCATGACTAGGCCAGCTGACTCTATCCAATCTCTTTGACGCTCCCTATCACTCTCCCATACGAGTGATTCCCTATTTCCAAATATTGGGACTGATAAGCTGTCTAGAATTCTATCGGCACCAATATATTCCACAAATGACCCGTGTGGAATCATTATTGTATTTTGATCTTTAAGCTTATCCTGGAGTGGGGTTTCTAACACTTCACTGTATTTGTCCACAACTATGAATTCATCTGGTGTGGCCAGTGGAAAAGATTTGTAGAAAGGGATTCGGTCTTCTGTACATATCCCGATGGTTTTGAAGCCTTCCTTTCTTGCACCATGGAAAATCTGCAAAGCAGTGTGAGAACACAGCGTACATATAGATACGTTATCTTGATCGTATCTTTTGATTATTTTAGCTATTTCTGAGTTGGAAATCAAGTTACAATCTCTTCCATACGATGTTCATTAGCTGCGCTTTTTATTTCCATTGCGATGCGCCTACCTGCACTAATTGAGAACCCCCATCGGCATTCGGTGTAATGTGTGAATTTTGTTCCAGGTGAACCAGGAATTCTTAGACTTACATCAAAGATAACTATTTCTTCGTCCGGTGGTCCTGGAACCACTGAGCCTTGAAGTGCGAACGGTCCTATTATTCCTGGTGGATACTCTCTTTTCGTTGCTTCAACGAACTGTTCCCCCAATCTAAAGATCTTGTCTATTAGTGATTCGCGGATAGTTGTTGCGAAATGGCCTACCTCTACATTTCTCGCTTTCAAATGGCTAAGTACTTTGAGCTGTTCATCAGCTGGAAGTCTAAGTAGCCCGTCTAGATTAGTTTGCCGCCTCGCATCAGTACCAAGAAATTCAAGTTCTCCGAGAAGAGGAGAGTAGAAAAAGTTGAAGTTATATTGAGCACCCAACACGAACTCTTCTATGACAGATTCGCCTAAGGATGCTTTGGTGATTAAGCCTTTTTGAATCAATTCCCTTGAACGTTCTTCATATTCTTTTGGGTTCGAGGCATAGAAGAAAGCCCTTTCATAAGTTCGTCTTGATTCGTTTACCTTTACTATTGAAAGTGTGTCTATGTCAGTGTATTGTTCAAATTTGTGAGGAGTCATTATCCCAGCTTTTTCCAGAAGATAGTATTGATTTTTCTCAATATTACGTTCTTCAGCTCTTAATAGTGACCTGCTTCCAAATATTGGGATTATCAACTCGTTTTCTATGCCATCATAAGGAACATACACGGTAAATGATCTATTTGGGATGAAAATAGTGTTATTATTCAATAGATGAATTTGTATTTCTTTATTCAACATGTCCTTGAACTGATTGAGAATTATGGTTTCGTCAACAACACCGGTTCCTCGGCCTAAAGAATCCTTGACGCGATAATACTGATCATATGTTTTTTCACGACCCTTCTGGCATACCACGATGGTTTGTAGAGATTCGTCTTTTGCGCCTTTGCACACCTCTAATGCAGAGTGGCTACCTAACGTACCTACTGTGATTCTATCAAGATTGTACCCTGACAAGATTTGGAGTATCTTATTACGCGAAATAGGGTCTCTCATCTAAAGTTTGCACTAACTTTAGCTATTTCGTTCAATAATAATAAGGTTCCTTTCTGTCGATAGTGATGAGGATCTACTAACGATATGATTTCTGTTTTCTTCGTCGAGCACCTGGACCCCCGAACTTTTTCGGCTCTTTTCGCCGAGGATCTCCAGATAGCAGATGGACATCGTAATCGGCTATTCGCTTCTTCAAATCTTCGTTTTTTGACCACCCTACAAGTGCTCTGGAAATAGAGACAGCTGCTGCTTCTGCTTGACCCATGTAGCCTCCACCTTTTACTTCAACATCGATATCAACTTTATCTCTTATCGCACCTGCGAGTTCAAGAGGAACTAATATCCTTTCTCTCGCTATTGTAGGTTGAATTATTTCAACTAGAACCTTATTTATCCTGACTTTTCCTGTTCCGGAAGATATCGAGGCAGTTGCTCTCGTAGATTTTCGAGATCCTGAGAACAATTCTATTTTGCGTTTAGCCATTTTATTCTTCACTCCAACCTCGTCGTGACGATATCTCGGCTAATGTCATGTAGAGTGGAAGAGGTCTTCTTGCCTTTGCGTTTTCGAAGGTTAATTTCTCGAATGTACTGTATTCTTCGGGAGTTCCTATACATACTCTAAGACGTTTGAAGGCGTCAACCCCACTACTTTTTCGCCTGGGAAGCATACCTCTCACCGTTCTGCGTAACATACGATCTGGTTGTTTTGAATGTTTAGGAGTATAAACTGGATTTACTTTACTTGTAATTTCTAGTTTCTTCATATGATCATACATTATATTTCTCTTGTTACCTGATATCAATGTTTTCTCAGCATTTACAATTATGATATGTTCACCCTTCAAAAGAGCTTTCGCCACGTTTGAGGCCAATCGACCCATTATTTGATTATTCGCGTCAACCACTATAGGTTTTGTCGTTTTTTCCATTTCTTTAGTAATCATATTAACCACCAATAATAATTATCCCTGCTCCAGATTGGTGTTTTTCCACCAACTCAGGTATTGTTAACACTTCGCCACCTGCCAAAGTTATTTTCTCAACTGCTGACCGTGTAAAGCTGAAAGCACCTATTACTATTCGATGAGATATTTCCCCATCGCCAAGTACTTTTCCGGGAATTACTAAAACATCATTTGGTTTTGTTATTCTTGATATTTTCCCTATATTTACCCTCGTTCTTATTGAAGCTGATTTCAATAAACGATTAGATACATCTCGCCAGATTTTTGCCTTGCTAGATTTGAATGCTCTTCTTAAAGTAAGCACTGTACTATCGAGTACCGGGTTTCCTATATTCTTCATTTCTTTAGACTCCTACTTTTTTCTAAAAATTCAGATAACTTGTTATTGAGTATTTCTACAGCTTTCACAAATATTTCAATTGCTGGAAGTGAACCGACTGATTCTATCTCTAAGATATAGTCATCACCACTATCCTCATCGGAGAATGGTTTTAGGATTGAGGCTGATGCAGGTTGCCATTTTGCGTGTTCTTTTCCACGGCCTAAACGAGCATAGGCTTCAAGTTTGATTTTCTGGTCTGGCGCCAGCTTTACGAGAAGTATGGATGGACTGATTGGAAATACTGATGCGTCTTCAGATTTCAAATCACCTGATGATACTTCTTTCGTCTTTCTATTTGCTTCAACGTCGAGAGTAAGAAGAACCCGACATTGGGGACATCCTAGAGGATTCTTACAAGAACATTCTTCACGTAGAACGAATTTTGAAAGGTCTGTTTTTAACGGTATTAGGCCGAGACGATGAGAAAGCAATTCATCATATACAATTGATGAGTTATCTAATATTACAACTTCGTCTATCGCCAAACAAGGCACTTCACTTAAAGCTAAGCGCCTAATGGAGTTGGCATATGCTCTAGATACACCCGCTAGATGAATCTTGACCTTTCCATCTGTTTTTTCTAATATCTTAATCTTCAATGGACTTGGACCTCTTCAAAAGATAGTTCACGATGTCTTCCACACACACTATTGTAAGAATCCTTATTTCTTAATCTTAAATATTTATTGGATTTGACCCATTTATAATTCCATTGATGACTCGGTACGCATTCTCAGGGTTGTTTATACTTTGAACTGCTTTTTCAAACGGGCACAAATCTGTACCGGATCTATTCGTTATTTTCTTAACCACATTTCCATAGATGTAAGGTATTTTGTACTGATCAAGAATTATCATTGCGTCAGAACTGATTATTGATCCATATAAGTGGATTGCACCGGTGTAGATACATAGTAGCGCAGAAGCCTTACCAACTATCCTGTCAGCTACTGCTGACCCATTTAGGACATATCCGCAATTAGTGATAGCTTCTATGAATGGTCTAATACCATGATCAGTACTTTTGTACAGAACCTTTTTATTCTTAATGAATATTATTGATATCTCTTTAGATTTTAGAAGGCTAACTGCAATATCAATGTCACTCATTTCTCAGATAAAGTCTGGTTATTGCAAGCATATATGTCTTAATTAAGTTTACTACGCAAACTTGTTAATCACATAAGATATTTTTATTATTGTAGTAATCTAAGATAGGGTTATATTTATCAAAATAGGATTAGGCAAGACATATTAAGTGGGTTACGTCGACGTTGAGACTACATACGATAAATATTAGAGGATGAATTAAGCAATATGAGTGAATTTAGGCACATCATAAGAATCGGTGGAAACGATATTGACGGTAAGAAGAAGGTTACCGTAGCTTTAGCAGATTTGAAAGGCATTGGTCCAAACATTGCACATATGATAATAACTTCTTTGAAAATAGATGATAGCTTAAGATTTGGCACTTTAACCGATGAGCAGATATCTGAGATTGAATCAAGTTTGAAGAATCTAAGTGGCATTGGTATTCCTAGTTGGGCGCTTAATAGAAGAAAGGATGTTAACACCGGTTCCGATTTGCACTTGTTAGGCGGAGAACTGCAGATGAATATCCTAAGAGGAATTGAGAATGAAAAAAGTGTTATGAGCTGGCGTGGAATAAGACATTCATTAGGTTTGAAAGTTAGAGGACAAAGAACTAGATGTAGCGGTAGAAAGGGTGGCAGCGTCAGTGTGGCAAAATCAGTAAGAGCACCGACAACAGCAGCACCAACAGGAGCTGCGGTACCAACAGCACCAACAGCGGCAGCCGCATCAGCAGCTAAACCAGCTGCGCCTGCAGGTAAACCGACTAAGTAGATTGAATGGTGAGTTGTATTGGGAGATCCTAAAAAGCCGCGAAAGAACTACAAGACTCCTCGTAATCTGTGGCAGATAGATCAGCTTGCGAAGGACCTTAATATTATGGGGATTTATGGTCTTAGGAATAAGCATGAGCTTTGGAAAGCCGAGACTGAGCTTTCTAGAATTAGGAAGCAGGCTCGAATGTTGTTAGCTGAGCCCATAGAGAAGAGGATGGAGAGCGAGAGTAAACTGCTTAATTCATTAAGTAGAAAGAATATAGTTTCATCCGGAGCTTTACTTGACGATGTTTTGAGCTTGACTGTGGAGAACTTGTTGGAAAGACGTCTGCAGAGTGTTGTCCATAGAAAAGGTATTGTACCAACTATTCAAATGGCTCGACAAGCTGTTGTTCATGGACATATCAAGATAAAGAATAGAGTAATGAATCGACCTGGATACACAGTAGAAGCAGATGAGGAGTCGACTGTCCAGCTTTCTGAGGGGTATAACTTGGGCGCTAATAAGACGGAGACGGTTAAGGTTTAGATGATTTAGATATGACTGAAGCTAATTTTACCAATGAGAAATGGGGAATAGTCCATATTTACAGTAGCTATAACAACACGATTGTTCATATAACTGACGTAACAGGTGCAGAAACTATTGCTATAAGCTCAGGAGGTAGACATGTGAAAGCCGACAGATATGAATCTTCTCCATATGCAGCCATGAAGTCTGCGTCTGCTGTTTCGGATATTTCAAAGTCTAAGGGCATTAACGCTTTACACATTAAGGTTAGAGCTGTTGGTGGAACAGGACCCAGAACACCTGGTCCAGGGGCTCAAGCAGCTATCCGTGCTTTAGCAAGGGCTGGTTTCAGAATAGGTAGAATTGAGGATGTTACACCGATACCCCACGACACCACCCGTAAGGCTGGTGGAAGACGGGGAAGAAGAGCTTAGAGATTAATATACAACTTCCGCAGCGTCAATTTTACTATCTCCATCCATGTCAAAGCCTCGAACTATCGTGCTCCATCTGTCTTCACCATGGTATTCTTTTAGTAATTTTTTCCAGAAATTGGTTAGCGAGAGAATTGCGGATTTAGTTCCTACGGATCTGTTTCCAGCTAAAACAATAATGCTTTTTCTTTCGTCTTTCGGATTAGGTATTTTCGCAACTATACCGTCTCGCTCGAAAGTGTAGACGTTGCCTTCACCATCAGATATTCCTGTCCAATAATCCTTATCGTTGAAGCGTGATGGTAGAAAGCTGTTCACGCTATTGGTAATCAAGTTGGTACCTGGTCCGCCTATGAGTATCATATTTTCGGCTTCGCACTTTTCGTTTTTTATATCTACATCTAACTTGACTGCGAAGTCGCTAGGGGTTTTACAGAATTGTCCTAGAAACAAGCCTAGCTGTACTGCGTAGTGACCGTCTCTAGCTACGGTTTTGTTTGGACCGTGCGGCTCTGGTGATCCAACTACTATGAATCCCGTAAGTTCTTTGTCTTGCACGATTGGCTTTAGAAATGATTCAAGTTTTGGGTCCAAGTGATTAATGCTTTGTGACTTCTTTGCTCCGAAGGGTAGTTCTACTCCGAATGCGGGGTAGCTGACAGTATAGTATTTGGCGAGTCCACCTTGTATATTCTTGATCTGTAGAGACTTGATTAGGCCTGTTCTTTCTAATTGCTTAGTGTAGTAGTAGATTTTTTGTCTGTATATTCCGAGTTCCTTTGCGACTTCCGCAGGGTATTTCGGTTTTTGTGCCAATGATAAGAGTATTTTCCAAGCCGTTTGATTTAGCAGTGGTCTTATTGATGCTGGATTGTCAAAAAGCAGTATTTCCTTAATTAGTGTCTCGTTGTCTCTTGTTTTTACTAAACATGAGTGATTCATCTTCGCTCACCTCACCTTTGAAACCGGTAATAATTAATTCTTACAAGTAAGTTAATAGAGTTTATGGTGTTTTTATTCTGGTGAAAATCAATTAGAGAAGATTCTGGGAATGTGCGGTATAATCGGGTACATTGGTGAAGCAGAGGCGGCTCCAATGCTTCTTAACGGTTTGAAAAAGATGGAGTATAGAGGTTATGATTCTGCTGGTATCGCCACCATATCGAACTCAAAGATTTCTGTGATAAAGAACACTGGTAAGATATCTGAGATTAACAGTAAGATTGATTTTCTTGGTTTGCGCGGGATAATCGGGATAGCTCATACGAGATGGGCTACTCATGGTGCCATAACTCCTGAGAATTGTCATCCTCACATTTCGTGTGATAGTAATATAGCGATTGTTCATAATGGTATTATCGATAATCACCGTGTTTTGAGAGAGAGCCTTGAGTCTGAAGGCCATCGATTCAAGAGTGATACTGATAGCGAAGTTATTGCTCATCTTATTGAGAAGCATTACAATGAGGGAGTGGATGAGAAGAAGGCTGTTTTAGACACGGTTAATCTTTTGTGCGGATCGTTTGCATTTGTCACGATTTTTGCATCAAACCCTGACGTTATGATTGGGGCACGTAAAGACGCTCCGCTTATGATTGGTTTAGGTAAACATGGAAACTTTCTTTCAAGTGACACAGTGAGCTTTATCGACCATACGGATAGGGTGATTTTTATTGATAATTTTGAGATCGTCATCTTAAAAGGTAGTAAGATTCAGATTTTCACGTTTGCTGGAGAGAAGATTCAGAAGGAAGTTACTCAAGTAGCGTGGGAAGCTAAAGATACTTCTAAAGAAGATTTTGCACATTTCACGTTAAAGGAGATATATGAACAGCCGCATACTTTGATGGCAGCTCTATTTCAGGATCGCGATAGGATTGCTGAGATATGTAGCGTTATTACCAAGAGTAAGTATATTCACATTACAGCTTGTGGAACTAGCTATCACGCGGGTCTTTTGTTTAAGGGTTTGCTTGGGAAGATGGCTAAAATAAGATCTGACATTACGATTTCGAGCGAGTTTTCGCACGAAGTTGATTTTGTTGAGAAAGATTCGCTTGTTATTGCTCTTTCGCAGAGTGGTGAGACAGCTGACGTGTTGTCAGCGGTTTCTGAAGCCAAGAAGAGCGGTGCAAAGGTATTTTCAATAACGAATGTTATTGACTCGTCCCTTAACCGTGAGAGCGACATGAAATTGTTTATCAACTGCGGTCCAGAAATAGGAGTCGCTGCCACTAAGAGTTTCACTAGTCAACTTGCTTTGATCTATCTTCTAGTGCTGTCTCTTCTTGGTGATGATCTTAAACTGGCGGTTCTCCAAAGTGTCGCCGGTATTATTGAGAAGACTTTGAAAAGCGAGGAAAAGGTAATTTCTTTGGCGAGTAAGTATAAAGATTGCAATGACTTCTATTTCGTAGGAAGGTCGCTTCACTTCCCTATTGCGCTGGAAGGAGCTTTGAAGTTAAAGGAGCTTGCGTACAACCATGCAGAGGGTATGGCTGGAGGGGAGCTTAAACATGGGACACTTGCATTGATTGAGCGCGGCACACCGGTTGTTGTTTTGAATCCTGAAGACGGGACTTACTACGAAATGCTGAGTAACGCTAGCGAGATGAAGGCGAGGGGTGCCAAGATAATAGGGATTTCAAATAAGCCAAACGATGTTTACGATGAGTTTATACAGATTCCAATGGTTGATGATCTCTTCTACCCACTTGTGGAAGTGGTTCCGCTACAACTTCTAGCATATCACATGGCTGTCATGAGGCAGAAGAATCCTGACTACCCGAGGAATCTTGCGAAATCTGTAACAGTGAAGTAGGTTAACCACCCACTCTTTAACTAATTGTAGGAACTTTTTTTAGAACACTATGTTTTTGTTTCGAATTCATTTCTCTAGCTAGGTAAACAAAGAGTCTTGGCATGAGTATACGGGTTATCCGAAAATCTCTTTTGACTTTCATTGGGGCTATTTGAAATCCCATCTTGAGTCTTCGAAATATCAGGAGTTAACAGTAACGGTTCGATGATTGTTAAGGAAAGTGAGGGAAACCGTACCCAGTTATTGCTATCTATATATTAAATAACGCTAATCTCAGCGAGGTTGGGTTGATAATCTCTTTGTCATCAATTTTGACATCTGGGTCGAGAATGTTGTTATGGTTGTTGATGGAGATTTGACTAATTATACTTTAGAGATGAAGAAATTCTACAGGTTTGAATTTTTGGACAAGTTTGAGGTGAACTTTGGTTCTAGGAAAAGTTGTTTGTTATTTTATGAGATGTTTACGTCGCGATTATCGAGTATTTTAGCTGTTTTACGCCCCTGTTTGCGGATAGTTCCTCTGTGAGTTTTTGTATTTCGTCTGATGGACCCTTCACTGCTACTATTTGCATGCAGTCTTCTGCGCTTAAATGAAGGTGCAGCGTGGAGTTTATTATTTTTGCGTGTTTGTGCTGTACGTCGACAAGTTTCTCATCGAGCCCAGTTGTTTCATGGTTGTAGACTAATATTACTGCCCCAGCTACTGTTGTTTTAGGGCTTTGTGTCCACTTCTGTTCTGCGAGGATGTTGTTCATTGCTTGCTGAATTGCTTTTGATCTGTCGTAACCCATCTGGGTTATTGTGTCGTCGAACTTTGTAAGCAGATCTTTAGGGGTTGAGATGCTTATTCGGGATGTCTTATTGGTCATTGTCGTTTGTTGGTTTGTGGTGAGAGATAAGTTTATACGTCTTAAGTAATACTTTTATTCATATTAGTATTACCCTCTGATAGTGTTGAGGAACGTCTTTACGTTAAAAAAGTTGGCTTTCACAGCCTTAATGTCTAGCTTAGCTGTTGCTATGAGCTTCTTAACAATTCCTTTTCTCTTAGGGGTGAATATTCACCTGTTTCAAGTCGCAGTTTTCATCGCCGCAGTGGGAGGTGGCCCTTTCTCTGGGATAGTAGCTGGGGTCTTTGGAGGCGTGTATATGGCAAGTGTTAGAGGAGACATCGCTATTGTCGCAGGCAACATGTTACTCGGCTTGACAGCAGGGATTCTTTCAAGAAAGCTCAGGCCTGCGATAGCCTGCTCTCTTGCATGGTTTCTCTTTCAGATGCCATGGTTGTTCATCGTTGACATATACGTGTATAAGATTCCACTTGCCGTAGTAGAAATAATATTGATTACACTTACAGTTGAGGATGTAATTTCCGCAGTGATCACCGATCTTCTGATGACGCGGTTCGGCTTGAAACGGTGGATGCTTCATAGGCTCGATAGTAGTAGTGGTGAAAACATTTAACTGCGTTGAGTCTTGACAACATTTTAGATAAAGCTGTCCAATTTCATGGTCATCTTGGGCCTTTCTTAGTACTGGGAATTAGGATGGGGCTGCTGGGCAGAAGTTTGTTGAGAGATACTGAATCGGTGATTCTCCGAACTGGCGTCAGGCCTCCGTCTTCATGTGTCATAGATGGTGTTCAAATATCCTCAGGGTTCACTTTCGGTAAGGGGAGTATCTCCGTTGAGGAATCAAGTGAGGTTTCCGCATTATTCATAGGTCAAGAAAGGTCGGTTGAAGTCACTTTGAGGATTGATGTTCATAAAGACCTCTTGGAGTCAATAAGAGCCGTAGACGTTAAAGAGCTGGAGAAGATTGCATATAAAATGCTTGAGGCACCTGTCAATGACTTATTCATTCTAACATCAAAGTAATGTTTACTTATGACCCGGGTTTTCAGCTGTTATTCTTCGGTTTCAGGGATGTAGTTTTGCTGTGGCTCAGCAGTTTGAATTGTTGGGGTTGTTGGGGATTCGGGTCTTGTCGATATATCTATGGTTGTCTCTGATTTTTCGGCGAGTTCGCTTATTATCTTATGTAGTTCTTGGTCATATTTTCGGTAGTATGCTAGTCTTAACATGATTCCAGCCTGATTTACTTTTTCACTGCCTGATTTTCCGAGGTATTTCTCGTGTTTTTTGCCGTCTTCGTACCACCAGAAATATTGGAAGAGGGTACCTGTTTTCTTATTTGTTTTATTGCTCAATCCACAGCCAAAGACCATTTTCTCCCTTTATAGGGAGACTAGAGTATATAAATCTTGTCCCTTATTGGGGAGAATTAATATCCACTAGACGAAGTTGAATCGGAGCATCTATACTAATTTATCCCTTAGAAGGGATATCAATATTAAATCATCTAGAAAGGATCAAAAGAATGGTAGGGAGAAGACGAATCTTTGCGACCCTTGACTATCTAGTCTATCAATAATTCCTTAGTGATTACCATGTGGTAATTTGTTTCACACCTTAAGTTTAATAACGTGATGGCTGGATAGTCCAGCCATGCTAGCTCGACGAGACATCGCACTGATCTCAGTTTTCTCAGCGCTAGCAGTATCTTCTAATTATGCCATGTTCGGTTTCTTTCAGATTAAGATAATGGATTCACTGGTATTCATCTCCGCCTATCTCTTTGGGTTCAGAATCGGAGCGGGGGTGGCTTGGATTACATGGTTAGTATACGGCAGCTTGAACCCGCTCGGCTCAGCTGGTTTCCCCCTGTTGCTAGTGCTAATGATTGGTGAAACTGTTTACGCGGCTTCAGGCGCTTTACTCAGCAGGGTGTGGAAGAAGTCCACTCAATTTGGAGCCAGAAGCTTTGCCAGAAAAAGCTTGGTTCTAGGTGCAATCGGCCTGCTATCAGCATTTGCATATGACCTATGGACTAACGCTATCGACGGACTAATGATCTACCGTTCATTTGATGGCGTAATTATCAGAATGATGACCGGTATCTACTTCGCGCTAGTCCACGAGGTGGCTGACTTCATCTTCTTCGCCTTTGCTGTTCCTGTGTTGATTATATCAATTAGTCGCGCGACGAGGATGCGAAAATAAGGAGAGCCCCGCAGTGAGTGGAAAAGACAACGTTTGGAAGACCATTACTCTGGTGCTTGTAGCGATGCTTGTAGCGACGGCAATGATGACACTAGTGTTTTACGGTCAGCTCGCCACGTCTGAAGAAAGATACAGGAGCACGGTGGCGTCACTTGACAGTATCAGCTATAGCCTAGATATTCTGTTCAACTTTGGAAACGGCACCAAAGTGTGGCATAACGACACCAGGATTCCTCTGGGGTTCAACTTATACAACGCAACGATGCTAGCCACTCGAGGAGACTTGAAGTCAACTTATTACCCTCAGTACCAGACTCACTTCATGAACTCAATCGAAGGAGTCGGTGGCGATTCAAGTAAACCAAGCTGGGCATGGATGACTTGGCATTTCAACGAGTCAACAGGCAAGTGGGAAACCTACGATATTGGTGCAGACATGGTTACGCTCAAGAGTACGAATAAAGTGGCTTGGTTCTACCAGGACACATCAAAGTACCCGGACCTAGCCCAACCTAATTGATAATACCGAAACTTGTCAATAGTATTTTATTCCAATAGAAATAATCTTCAACATGAAAAAAGATCTGATTGTAATGTATAGGCATGACTATCTATAGGTAAGGCAGCTTTATAATTCAAAAGCGAAAGACAAATTCCAGAAACTCGTAAGCAATGTCCTAGAGGAGGAATTAAGGAGTTCATACGAATAGCATTTGCCTTATGGAAGATTTATGAGGCTCATCTTAACCTTAACTGTCTACTTTAAAT
>DATBXD010000231.1:0-2527 GCA_036514475.1 Nitrososphaerales archaeon | reverse complement strand
ATCTCCAGGCCCGTCGCTTCTATCCGCAATTCAGCGTTGCTTGAAGAAGTCACGCCCGTTAAAAGAACTTGGTCTCCATCAATCAGATTAACCCTCCAGTTCGACTGCAGACCCTTTATGGTGATGATGTTTCCGTAGATTTTGAAGTCGTCAATGAAGTGCCGATTGTCTAGGCCCCATATTCCCGAGCCGAATCCGACGCCTCCGAATGTTCTATTTATCACCCCCGACCAACGGAGTGTTTCGCCTCGGTCGACAAATACAATCAACTCTTCATCTGCCACAATCAGCTTAACTTGGTGCCATACGTTATCTTCTACTCTAGAGTCATTTACGTGGACGAGATGGCTATTGATATCATCCTTGATAATTGCTATATGGTCTGGAGACGGATCACCCATCCCGTACGCTTCGAGGCTGTTGAAGTAACTATCAAACTCCAACCCGTAGCCAGGCCCCACGTTCCTTGGACATGATTTCTCAACTGGCCGGCAGAGAAAGCCAAGGTACCCACCGATCCCAGGTTCATAATCTGAGTCCTTGTAGAACATGAAGACAAAGCCATCTGCTCCACTTCCACCTCCGACACGGTATCGAAACTCTGCTGTGAAGGTTGAAGTGATGTTCTTCATTAACCATATTACTCCAACTCGTTGTGACCCTGGCTCGGTTAGAACGATTTGCTGAGCCTCTGCATCCCATCTTGAGGCGTTTAGTAATCTCCAGCCGCTGGGACTCTTTGAGAAATCATCATTGACAAAAAGAGGATTGCCGTCTTTAACCATCACAAACTTATCATCTCCTCGAATTGGGACTAATGCAAAGAGCGTCAATATCATAAGTGAAACAGCCATAGAAACTGGAGCTATTCTAATGAGCCAATGAATCCACATATATTGGATGTCAACTTACAAACATCCTTAAAACAGTTATCTTTTGACATACCTTCCGAATGCATTACTCTTGCTAGATATTGACTTGAGGTTTCTAGACCAACTAGGGTGACGATTCCCATAGCAGTAAGTATTACAAATGAGAATAAGCTAAGTTACCTGATTCCTGTGTCTATATCTATGTTAAGATTTGTCTCTTTGTTGGTTTTAATTGTTATTTTCATTGGAAGTGCCGATTTGCAGCCTAGAAAAGTGCAGTCGGTGAGATCAACAGTGTATATCCCAGCAGCTATTTCAGTTTGGAAAGTGCCGTCAGAGGTGAGTTTCACCATGAAACTGTTTCCAGACTCGGCGGTTAGGATGATTTGTCGCGAAGCGTAAGGTGATGGCGGGGGATCGGGGCATGGCCCAACTGGGCACAGTGGGCCGATTCAAACCTTGCCCGAAAAAGAGCCCTGTTGAATATCTTGCTGGATTCTTCTCTGCTTGAGCTCATCCCACGTATTATCTAGCGTTGCTGAAACCACGTTGTCATTTACCACTGTGACTTTAGCCGTGTGAGAAGTTATTACTTGAGCGAGTATTTGTCCGTCGCGGTTGCCGTAACCTGCTTGTCTTGAGTCAAAGGTGAGGGTAACAATATAATGCTCAGGTAAAGTTTTTAGTATTAAAGTGTCGACAACGATAAGTGTCTCCGCGATTCCGTCGAATTTGAAGGTTGGGGCTATGGCTATAAACTCCTTCGCTATTTGGATTGCTCGCTCCTTCGGGTCGCTTGGCACCACAGCCTTCGCCCTGGCAATCTGAACAATGCTTTCCAAATGGAGCTGCGTCTCGTTTAATCCAAAAGGTAAGGCTTCCTCCGACGCCCATCCGTCAACCCACTCAATGCTCTTCACGTTAAACCCGTCTTGTACGACTAGCGTGTAGAAGAAATAGTCCGCTGGACCCTGTCTCGGCTCATAGATTTTATCATCTGTGAAGAAACTGGTTTCTTTGAATAAACTTGTCACGTCAGTACTGTTTATAACAAAACTGGTGTTTCCGAATCTGTTAGATGTGTAACTTACTGTTCCATCAGATCTAATATTAAGTTTCTCATCTAATCCTATGAAGCCTCCTGTCCTCACGAACGTAATCTCGGTAACTCCCCCTACTTGCTTACTTACAGGATATAGATACGCGACTGAAACCAGAATAACAGTAGCAGCTAATACCGCTATTAATAGGATGTTTGACTTCCGCATCAATATATCACCAACACCCTATCGTCAAATGTGGAAGATAAGAATGGCGATGAGAACAGCATGTCCAAGAACCAGAACATTCTTAGAATCAACCGTTTGAAAGCCCTTATTAGATTGGGATGCTATCCCAGCTTCTGAAAAGAACCATTATACATGATTTCAAGAAATGCGATGCGTTGAAAATATATATTATGCCCCCATACCACCAACTCATGATTCAAACGGAATTCGAAAATTCTATGTAGGGTGGTTTATTCAAAAAAAGGATTGAATCTATTAAAATGACTATTGAACTATGAAAGACGCGAGACGACTTTAAAAAGTGAAATACTTATACCCTAGTAACCCTAATCCATTCTCGTGATTACATGACTAAAGAGAATGAAA
>DATBXD010000230.1:0-3345 GCA_036514475.1 Nitrososphaerales archaeon | reverse complement strand
AGGTAGAAGCAAATCAAACGCATGAAAAGGCCCAACAGATGGCAGATGTAATTCCATTCGGGCAACCCATACTTACTGGCCACCATAGTGAGAAGAGCGATAGAAGTTTCCGAGCAAGGATCGATAAAACTTATGAAAAATCATTTGAATTGAGTGCTAAAGCAGAATATTACAAAAAGAAGGCTGAAAACACGGAGAATCCTTATGCGATTAGTTCCGACGATCCCGAAGCGGTAATAAAACTCAAACAGAAGATTGAGGTCTTGGAAAAACAGCGGGAGATAGTAAAGGGTAAGACAAACGAGGATATTTGGAAGGAGCGTGGCTCGCCTCAGTCTCTTCAAGGGTGGGATTTCAAAAGGGTAGAGCTTGAAAGTCTCTCTCGAAAGGTCAGCGATGCCAAAAAGAGGATTCAGGATGTAGAGCGTACTAAATCAATTCCAGCAAGAAATGAAACAATCAAAGGCGTTAATTTAGTTGTAGATCAGCAGGATAATAGGGTGAAGCTCTTTTTCCCATCGATACCATCTGAAGAGACTAGGAAGAAACTAAAGTCGTATGGATTCCATTGGTCTCCCCAAAACAAAGCTTGGCAAAGACAGACGAGTAATGCTGCCGTCTATTATGCAGAGGAAGTTCTAAAGGATCTGGGTTAATCCTTCTTAGGATTCTCTAAAATAGCCCAGCCCCTGACAACCGGTTAGCTCTATTCTGAGTGTCAACTTTCAACATCCAATTCTGACACCCTATGTTGCAAGTGTCCGTACAAATGAAGCTATGTAGTTGTATGCGGGTAAATATATTTACAATACTCTATTGTTATTAGTAGAAAAGTTCAGAAGTTTAGGCATGATTTAAGATTAGAGATATAATCTTAAATAGGGGAGGTAAGATATCACAAGTCATGGGGTATTGGTCAACACATCAGTTCAAAAAACGGTCAGTAGAATCTGTATCATCCTTTGAAGGTTGGAAACGCATAGTGTCTTTGGCAGCGGAGGCTGGTAAAACTGAAATTACTGGTCAAAGGGATGAAGCCTTGGTATGTGCCTTGTTTCTGACTGGGGGAAGGGTTGGAGAGGTTGTTAGAAGTCCCTATGCCGGACTGCTCAAGGAGAATGTTATTGTTAAGGAGGATGAAGGTCTCCTGCTTTTTCAGAATGTACGTATCTTGAAGAAATACAAGAAGGTTGAGGGGTATGTTGATGAACAAGGAAAAAAGCATTGGAAGACGCAAAGGGTTTCGGCCTATAGAGTCTTCCCAGTTCCTCTGAACGAACCACTGGTTCCCAAATTCTTGGATTACTGTGCTACTATAAAGGAAGGACTTCTCTTTCCAATTTGCACTACTCGTGCATATCAGATCGTAGAGGTATTAGATCCTAGTATCTGGCCCCATTGGTTCAGGTCGCAGCGAGCGGCCCAATTAGCTTTAGAATATGGATGGGAATTATATACGCTGATGGAGTTTTTTGACTGGAAGGACTTGGAGACAGCTATCAGGTATGCGTCTATGGGCTACAAAGGGTTAGCGTCAAAACTTCCCAAGCAAGTTGCTAGATGGTGGTAATTGGCATGTTTAGGGCATGGGGTATCAGGGCTAGAAACCTATCTCCGTCTTGCATACCAGACGATCCCGACAACCGCTACAATGACAACTATTACTAACAATCCCTGCATTTGAGACCTGAATAACAACTCCTCATCTGACATTATCGTGAATTGCGACTCTGCGATACTACGATAATCGCCAGCCACTGTCTTGACTTCAACCTTTGCAGTATGATTCCCAGCAGGCAGCGAACTAGCATCGTAATTAAATATCGTTTCGTCAGCCGTGACAAGTGTTCCATTAACCCACTTGTTGTCGATGTAGAATATTGCGATTGTACCGGGGACTGTCTTTACTCTCATACTCACAATCTTTGATATTGCATCTTGTCTAGCTTCAGCGATAAATACTAACGGCAAGGTAGGATTCCGAACATAACAAGCACAACCTGGATCAAAAACAGCGACACTGATCGTCCCTCCCTGACTAGCTAGTGAAATCGAGAGCGTAAAAGTTTCGGCAATTGCTCTAGCCACTATAATTGCTCGTGAGATGCTGTCGCTGAGAGCTACAGTGTCTGCCATACTCCTTAAAATTACTTTTAGTGTGAAAATAGAGTCAGAAATAGACAGAGTTTCGCTTATGCTTCTCCCAAAAACTAGAAGTCTAGACAATGAATCTGTTATAGTTAAAGTATCTGAAAGACTGCGACCCATGTTAAGTAATCGTTCAAGAACATCTGAAATAGTCAGAGTGTCTGAAAGACTTCTTGCTACAGTAATTAATCGAGCTAAAGAATCTGTATTTGTTAAAGTGTCTGATATTGAAACTGATGTCCCAGCTTGGACAAACAATGTTGCCACACTGCTACCACTTAATGAAATGGTGAATAATTTTGTGGTAGAATCATAACCAGATTGAGCTCCAACAGTAGTTCCATTATCAAACTTCCACTTGACTGACGAATTGACTGGATGATCGTAAAACATGATATATTGCCCACTATACCTCCTATACATTTCTGATCTTGCTATCGTGCTGTTGGTAGTAAATTTGGTAACATTTGAAAGTGGCAAGCTTACATAGTCTTTAAACCCCACTTCTGAAGAGTTGCCTGGAAATTTAGTCCAATATTCATAATCTCTACTAATCATAGTTTTATTAAAATTGTTATCCCAATTCGTGAGAGGGGAATATGATACGGTGTAAAACTTGAAGTTGAATCTAGTACCTGCTGTGTATGATTGAGAGCTTGGTGTATTGACTAAATATAAATTCCCAGAACTACAATTACTGTCGATGCCTACTATACCAGATCCTGATGGAATAATGATTCCAAAGCCTGATGCAGTCCAATTCCAAGTGACAGAAGCTCTAGTGGCATTTGATAGACTAACACAATTTGGTGCACCTCCAGCACCATATTCCTCATAATTGGCGTTCAATCCAAGCTGAAAGTAAAGCTGCCTAATAGTTGTAGTTGCATCTATCACTTCGTAATATCCACTTATGTTGAATTTGTTTGTGTTCCTATACGTAGATACATTCATCTTAACTCTTAGATGATCTCCTAACTTACTGTACGAGAGAGTTAGAGCGTGGGTAGATGTGGTATTAGTTAATACAGTAGAAGAAAATTGTGTAGTAGAAAGCACTACGCTATTAGTGGCATTGACCTTATTTTGGGCAAACCTCAAGAAATGATTTTGGCCTATAGTTGAATTTTTTGTGTCACTAAGGCCGGCGTTCCAACCACCACCAGATTTCCAAGACCAAATCCCCGAAGTTGTCCC
>DATBXD010000229.1:0-3742 GCA_036514475.1 Nitrososphaerales archaeon | reverse complement strand
TTTGTTGGATAACTATGGATTTCGCAATCCTTACGATGGATAAACTATAACAGATGAGCAATATCGTCATCTGACTTCTAATGTGCTAACTGATAACGTCTCCTTTTGACAGCAAAAGCCGGTTATCCAACAAAGCAGATTCTTGGAAACATATTTAAAGAAGTTTCTAATCTTATTAAAACGAAAACCGGTGCGAGCCGGTGTTTATCTGTAAATAATACAGGTGAAGTATACTTGTCAAATTTTCAAACATCTAAAATGACGTATCACGGAACAACAACGGTTGGAATAGCATGTAGTGACGGTGTCGTATTAGCTGCAGATACTAGAGCGATTGCAGGGGGTTATTTTATTGCTCATAAATCTGTCAAGAAGATTCAGAAAATCGCAGATCATTTAGCTCTGACGATAGCTGGAGGAGTGGCGGATGCTCAAAATGTAGTGGACACCATTAGGCATTACACAAATATTTACAAGCTTGAGAAAAGAAAACCAATACCTGTAAAGTCTGCGGCTAGACTCACTTCAAACATATTCTTTTCCGCTCGCTTTTATCCTTACATGGCTGATATTATTATTGGTGGGGTTGATGAAGATGGTGGATCTGTTTTCAATATAGATCTGCTGGGTTCACTTGCAAAGGAGAAGTATTACTCAAGTGGTAGCGGTTCTCCTGTAGCTTTTGGAATACTTGATAGTGAATACAAGGATGGACTAGTTGTCAAAGATGCGATTCAGATAGCTGCAAAGGCAATATTAGCAGCAATTCAGAGAAATGCAGGTACTGGAGATGGATTTGATATAGCAGTAATGACAAAGGAAGGTTACAGAGAACTTTCAAAAGAAGAAAAAGACATTATCTTGAAGAAAATCTAGTGGTACTTTTACTTGGTTCAGCAGAATAGTATAACAAACCTAATGGATTTAGTTTTAAGAGGTATACCTCAAGAAGCTGGAATAACCAGAGTTCAATATGAAGGGCCAAGAATAGCTCTTTATACAAATAATCCCAAATATCTTCAACAAAACGCCCACATTATTTCTGATATAGTTAATAATGTAAAGAAAAGAGTAGTTATTAGAACTGAAAAGACAATACGAAAAACCGAAGAAGAAGCAAAAGCAATAATAGATAAAATCACTCCAAAAGAGGCTGAAGTAAAAAGTATTTTCTTCGATACGGCTTTAGGTGAGATTCTAATTGAAGCCAAATCGCCAAAAGATCTTTCCCTCGAGAAAGGCTTCGACGTGATGGACTTGACCGATAAGACCGGTTGGCGTTTAAGAATAAAAAAATCTCCTTATGCCTCTTCAACGAGTATACAAACAATAAACCAATCGTTGAAGTCTGGTGCCGAAGAAAGAGAAAAGTTCTTGAGAAATATAGGCGAAGATATTTTTAGAAAGAGATTTATCTTAGAAAATGATGTAAATTTATTTTCTCTCGGAGGATTCAGACAAGTAGGACGTTCTTGTATATTAATAACAACATCTGAAAGTAAGATATTACTGGATTGCGGTATTCATCCTAGCGTTAATGAACCTTGGAACGCGTATCCAAGATTAGATTGGGCTGACATAGATCTTGACGAAATAGATGCTGTAGTCATTAGCCATGCACATCTAGATCATACAGGTTTTCTTCCAGTATTATACAAATACGATTACAAAGGGCCCGTTTATTGCTCAGAACCAACGCTTGCTCTCATGACTTTACTTCACACAGATTATGTGAAAGTTTCATCGTTAGAAGGTGAGAATTTGCTTTATGATCTAAAAGACGTAAGGGAATTAATCAGACATGCAATACCGCTTCCATACGGGTTGGTTACAGACATATCGCCTGATACTAAACTTGTTTTAAATAATGCTGGACATATCTTAGGGTCTTCAACTATTCATCTGCATATAGGTGAAGGTGTTCACAACATCGTATACACCGGAGATTTTAAATTCGGAAGAACACTTCTCCTAGATAGTACGGTTTGGAATTATCCACGTATTGAAACTCTAATTATGGAGAGCACTTACGGTGCCAAGGAGGATATTATGCCAAGTCGTGAGGATGTTGAAGCTAATTTTGTAAATATAATTAACAATATCTTGAAAAGTGGGGGAAAGGCGTTGATTCCAGTCCCAGCTGTAGGAAGATCTCAGGAAATGATGTTAGTCCTAGATCAAAATATGCGTAATAAAAGAATGGTTGAAGCTCCTATTTTCCTTGAAGGAATGATTTCTGAAGCCACTGCAATTCACAATAATTATCCAGAATATATGGCTAGAGATTTGATGCTAAAGATTCTTGAGACCGGCGAGAATCCTTTCCTTTCAGAATTATTTACTGTAATTGACCATCCTAATAATCGTGAGGAAGCATTGGCACAAGGACCAGCGATAATAATGGCTACTTCAGGAATGCTTGAAGGTGGACCGGTAATAGAGTACTTCTCCAAACTAGCTTCATCTGATAAGAATGGAGTTGTTTTTGTATCTTATCAGATTCCAGGTACTTTAGGTCGGCGTGTATTAGATGGGAGCCAACAAGTCAGTCTACTAGAGGACGATGGGAAGATAAAAATTGTAGATGTAAACTGTACCGTTGCAAAAGTAGATGGATTTAGTGGACATAGTGACTATAATCAATTAATTAGGTATGTTGGAAAACTGAGATCTAAACTTCAACAAGTAGTTGTTGCACATGGAGAACGTCGCAAAGTAGCTAATATGGCAAATATACTATCAAGAGTCTACAAGATACCTACATTTCAACCTGGAGTTCAAGAATCTCTAAAACTACATTAATAGTTAGACCAAACCTCTCCAAATTTTTACTCCCGGTGGTGTTACAACCACTCTTTCTTCTCCTAATCTCGCTATGTCTCCCCCAATGGAAGTTGAAAAGTCGTATAATTCTTCAATAGCTGCTTTTAGATCTTCTACGTTCTTCTGAGCAAGTGGCGTAACTCTAAGTATGATTATCATTTTCTTTGATATGTCATCTTTAATCTTAGGAAGTTCTTCTTTCGCTCTTAGAGGAAAAGCTTTAAGATATATCTGATTTTCTTGATTTTCATCGTTCTTGCTCATCATTACTTCTTGGGTCAAATCCATCTACTATTAATTTGCGTAATCTTATTAATTTAATGTAGTGTGAAAAAGAATATACAGTCTAATCAACAACTCTAAAGGCTGAAAAGACTGTGTGATGGCTTTTCAATCAAAATACGTAAAATATACAGTAATATTATTTTTATTCGTCAAAGGGGTCTTTAATTGTCTTGAACGCCTCCCAAAATATATCTCCAACATAATGTGTGTTCTTGACAATAATTCCCTTATTCAAACTCTTAGCTTCTGAGGAATTACATAGTGCTATTCCAACAGATAAAGTCTTTTCATGTTCTTCTTCTATTACACTCACAATATCTCCTGAATTAAAATCACCAATGAATCTAATTATTCCCGGACGCATTACATTAGCGCCGTCACAAATGAACCTAATAGCACCTTTGTCAATAGTTATTTTTCCAAAATACTGAAGAATCTTATTCATGTTAATGAAAGGAACTATTTCATTATCTTTTCTTACAAAATAATAATTATTTGCTATAATAATGGAATTTCCATCGTCTATTTCTGCGATACGAATATTTTTAGTGCTTAGCTCAATTTCCTTCGGTAGCCATTTAAGTATATTGTGCAAGAATTGATTAATTTCCTTCTTTGATAAATTATATATTCT
>DATBXD010000228.1:0-2073 GCA_036514475.1 Nitrososphaerales archaeon | reverse complement strand
ATATTATATTGAAAATGACCAAAAAAAAGAGCACCCTTGACTATATTCGTTCCATGAAACCAAACAGAGAACTTGCTGATAATATTGAAAAAGCAATGCTTGAAACAAGAAAGGGAAAACTTCGGAAAGTTGATTTCAAATGACCTGCCTTGATACTGATTTCATTATCGACCTGCTGCGCAGGAAACCTGCAGCTGAGAAGAAATTAGACGACCTGACAGCAGATGGGGACAGATTGACCACAACACCCCTTAACGCATCCGAACTCTCGTATATAGGATAACTGCACCCGATACATAAAAGGTGCTTCAACAGAATTGTTGAACGTAGGCTGAGAAGGGTAGGCTAGAACTCTTACGGTCATATCCGGCGAACATAGACTACCACCTTCACATCTACGATGCTCTGGTAATTTAACATGTGACAGCTCTATGTTTAAAGATGTCTGGCTATTGCCCACGAGATTACATTTCGTTGATGATGAAGGATATTTGGTACTCAGCCTATTAAAAACTTTGAGGGCTGAAAATGTATTTGAATATAGGAATTGACGTATCAAAAAACAAGCATGATGCTTGTATATTGAATGAAAATGGTGAGCAGATTGGGAAATTCATGAAGCTCACGAACACAAGAACAAGTCTGGATAAGTTCTTAGAACAGATAAAAGTAATTTCTGAGAAACATAGTGCAGAAGTAAGAATTGGATTGGAAGCTACTGGAATATACTGGTATTCACTATTTAGTAAAATATCTGATGACCACAAGATCAGCATATACAATCCTACACAAATTCATGCATTTGCAAAAGTAAATGTCAGAGGTTCTAAGACTGATAAAATCGATGCTAAGACGATAGCAAATATGTTGAGATTTGGAAATGCTCCACAAACAGATTATTCTGATAAGCAGCGACTTGAACTACGGGAATATGTTAGATTTCATTGGAAGCTAACAAATAAAAAAACAAATTTGAAGAAAAGGTTTAAACGTAATCTTCATCTTGTATTTCCTGGTTATGATCAGGTATTCAAGAACGTTTTTACCAAGACTTCAATAGAAATACTTTCTCAATCTCCAACACCTGATGATATCCTTGAAATGGGAGAAGAAAACCTGCTTGAATTAATGAAGAAAGCAAGCAAGAACCACATTGATAAGGAAAAAGCTAGGGAACTTATAGCGAAAGCTGAGGATACTATCCCTTCAGAAATTCTGAAAGAATCTTCTCTTTTTGAACTTCAAATAATGTTGGATATGATAGAAAATATTGAAAAGCACTTAGATTCTCTGGAAAAAAGGATATTTGCCATTTGGGACAAGGTGAAGGACAAACATTACATACAGACGATTCCAGGAATAAGCGAATTCAGAGCAGCTATGATCTGGGCTGAAATAGGAGATATTGAAAATTTCAAACATCCAGATCAGATTGTGGCTTTTGCTGGACTTGACCCTAAAGTGAGGAAATCGGCTAATAAAGAAGTTATTGGAGGACCAAACAAAAGAGGTTCAAGTACGCTGAGATGGGCATTAGGTTGGGCTGTGCAAGAATCCAAGAATGTTAATCCAGTTCTTGCTCCATATTTTGAGAAGAAGATCGCTGAAGGCAAACATTACAATACTGCAAGATGTGCAGCATCCAAGAAATTGATAAGAATTATCTGGTCGGTTGAGAAGAACAAGAAACCATTTCAGATCCCAAGTAACCTCCAATCCTCATAATTAATGCGAGTCGAGGACGACACCCCCGGAGTGGGGTGTCGCCCGCAGACGAGTAACCGAAAGGGGGTTTAAGGGGGACAGCGGAATGTCCCCTTTCATAGCTGCAGCTATTGATTTTGTATAATATTTGCCAAAGAAAAACTTATATAACATGTCTATTCTCTGGATGTGTCGGATGCATTCATAGAGTGCTAATTGTATTGTTGACTTTTGAATGCTAGATGGATTTATTTGAATGAGTACCGGGTTTCTATTGAAGATTATTCTATGTTGGATAGGCTGTCACCGGTAGTCTGTGTGGGATTGTGGATAAGTGCGGGTTGATGATGTGTATGAAAACGATTCGAG
>DATBXD010000227.1:0-5190 GCA_036514475.1 Nitrososphaerales archaeon | reverse complement strand
GGAATATGCAAAGCCCTCCTCCCAAGGACACTACAGAGGTGCGAACTACGCCTATGCTCCATCATCTCAGCCAAGTTTTAGTGTATTTTAGTGTACAATCCCATCTAGGCACATTCCCATCTACTGTGCATTTTCCGAGCATCGAACTTATCTCAATACTCAATCGTATTTTGAACTGTTTTTCTCAGCTATCCCGAGGTGCTAACACATAATCTGTGGAGATTTACGAAAAGCAATAATAAAACTGTCCTGTTTTCCTGGCACTAATTTCAGAACTTAATCGCAGCTCGTCCCCGATGAAACGGTATCTAGTATTGAGATAGGTTCAATGAGCGAAACAGTTTTATTATAGTCCCATTTTATCCTGTGCAGGATAGGTCGGCATGGACTCAACCTTAAACACAACATTCGATTGTACCTGTTGTTGTCTAGGTTGCTGTCTAAACCAGCCATAATCCACGTAAGAAGTTAATTCTTCTTCCGGTGATTATATTGGCTAGAACAAACTCATTCCAGAGAATTTTATGTAAAATCGGGCGGACACCTCTAATCCCGATTGGAAAAAACAAAATAAAAGGGTTGAAACTTTACGCTAAGCTTGAGTGGGCGAATCCATTTGGGAGTTTGAAGGATAGACCTGCTTACTGGATGATACGGGAAGGCGAGCGACAAGGACTGCTAAAGAAGAATGAAACGATTGTGATAGAACCCACATCCGGCAACACCGGTATAGCTCTGGCAGGTTTATGTTCATCACTAGGCTACCCAGTTGAAGTTGTCATACCTAAGAGGGCAAGTTTAGAGACTAAGAATATACTCAAAAGTCTGGGTGCGAATATTTTGGAAACTGATGACGATCTTTGCCCAAGAGTTGGACCGGGGACAGATCAGTCAATAGCTTTAGCTGAATCGATGGTTAAGAATCATGGTGGAAAGTACTTTATGCCTAATCAGTATTCGAATGAAGCTAATTTCAAAGCTCACTACGAATCAACTGGCCCTGAAATATGGAATGACATTGAGGGAAAGATAACTCACTTCATCACAGGTGTTGGGACAGGAGGTACAGTAACTGGAGCCTCAACTTATCTTAAAGAGCAGAACTCGAAAGTTAAAGTTATTGCAGTGCAGCCTCAGCGAAACCATCACCTGCAAGGGCTTAGAAACCTTGAGGAGTCAAAGATGCCAGACCTTCTAAAACGAAGAATCAATGTAATAGACGACATGGTTACGGTTTCAGACTCTGATGCATTCAAAACTATTTCTGAAACGGCGAAAAGCGATAATCTCTTCCTAGGGCCATCTTCAGGAGCCACGTTAAGCGCAGCACTATCACTTGCTGAAAATATCAAAGAAGGCGTGGGTGTAGTGATATTAGGTGACAGCGGACATAAGTATTGGAGTGTTTTTGATGAATTCGGAGTTTTCAGTCAGCAAGAGTTTAATCATCTCAAAACAAAGGCTAACCAACTAAGTAATATTCCATAATTACACGACAAAAAATGCAGGCTATGACAGATTTATGATAATTAACCCCTTGAAAATTGGCTTAGAAATAATTAATACTAAATGTTTTAGAAAATAAATACCTGTGAATGATTGCTAAACCATCGATTCTTATGCGTCCAACATTGATTTAGAGCATAATAAATGATGTGCATCTATGTGAATTTTATCCTATAATAAACGATATAGCGTGAGCCGCAAGACCGTTCTCATCCTGAAAGGTGGCGTCGAAAGCCTCGTAGCATCTAATGTGCTTAAGAAAGAACTGAGATATCAGAAGATGATATTCTTTTGGAACGAAAGAGAAAGCCGTTCCCATCACTATATCCATTACTAATGCTTGGAACTTTCAAGCTAAAAACTACTAAACGCCTATTTCTAGCTCATGATATGCTCAAATCCAAACTATTCTTTGGAGAACCAGCCCCAATATCAAAATCCATTGAATGAAAGTAGTTACCGTTCGATACAAAGAATGAACAGAAAGCTTCTAATTCAACTTCAAAAGTCTGGATATAAACAAAATTGTAAACTTGTCAGAATACTATATAATTTGATTGATAATTTAACTATGGTTGCAGATATTGAATTAAACATTAGTGCCAACGGATCAGATACTTGTTTACAAATGTAATATATCAAGAGGCGCAGGTTTGCACATGTAATACGCCAAGTTAATGTTCCTTATTTTTTAACGAATATATTTAGTGAGCTATCAAGTTTTGAAAAAGCTATTCTTGCCAATTATCCTCGGCTTCATTCTGATCTCTACGACATCTGTATGGGCAGCGGTATCCCATGATATGGAAGGCATGAGCGATGCTGAAATGCAAAATATTGATCAGCCATCTGAGGTCCATGAGTCCGCTGAAGATGTGAATTGGTATGCGATATCAGGTTTCCTTGGAGCAATAGCTGTTGCAGGTTTTTTCGTAGCGAGATCTGATAAGTTCAAGAAGAATAACCTGTTAGATGTCGGATTAATTAAGAGCCTATTAAAAAGCAGATGGTACCCTCTGATATTTGTTCTACCGACAACGATAGTGTTTGCGGTTCTAATTTCCCAATTGTTTTTCGGGAGTCTACAGCCATCGAATAACTTCGGTTCAGTTATGGTATGGATATTACTTTGGCCGGTTTTACCAGTCCTCTATTTTATGTTTGGAAGATTATGGTGCTCCATATGTCCACTTTCAAAGGTAAGCGATGTAGTCCAGAAAAAGGTGGGTTTGCATAGAAAAGTACCGAAACTACTTCAACAATACGGCGTCTGGATGATGCTGATCATATTCCTCACCGTGACATGGGCCGACGTAACCATCGGACTAGTGGAGTCACCTCTAAACACAGGTTATCTACTTCTCTTCGTACTCGGGGGGGTAGTTTTTACGGGAGCTGTTTTTGAGAGAAGAACATGGTGCAGATACGTCTGCTTTCTAGGAGGGCTTTCAAGCAATTACTCAATGAGTTCTGCCCTTGAACTAAGAACAGATCAAAAGATATGTAGTAAATGCAGCACACCAACTTGCTATAAAGGAGATGGGAAGGTAGATGGATGCTCAATGTTTGAGTACCCTCGAACAATGGACTCTAATCGTTTCTGCAATTTCTGTTCAAACTGCGTTAAAACATGCCCCCACGACTCTGTAAGAATCAGCTTAAGAGTCCCAACAAGCGAACTCTGGTTCATCAAGAAACCACGTCTCGAAGAATCAATCCTCGCCTCTATACTGATAGGTCTAGTTGTGGTTCAGACCATAGTAATGCTCGAAGTATGGGAACCATTCATGACATGGTTCGAAGGCACTACGGGAATAACCAATTTCACCGTAGGCTGGACATTGATATACACTGGAGCAATCCTGACCCCGATAATACTAATGCTCACTTCATCCTTCATATCAACCAGACTTTTTGCAAATAAGAGTAAAGATACTGCTGCAAGCCCACAGTACGGAAGAACAATTACAGGATTCATACAATATTCTTATGCGCTCATCCCTCTTGGATTAGCTATTCATTTAGCGCATAATCTAAGGCATCTTCTCGGGGAAGGATACTCAATAGCGTATTCAACTGCCTCACTTGCCAGCCTGAACATCAGCGGCAACCTAGAGATTTTGAATATGTCGACAATACAAATCATACAATATATCTTATCAATACTTGGTGTACTTGGGGCAGTATACACTGTGGTAATGATCTCAAAGAACCACTCACAATCGAAATCAGCCACTATACCCTATATCATACTTATATTGATCTTTGGAATAATATCTCTATGGATGTATTCTGTACCAATGAGTTCCAGAGGACATTAGGAAAATTGCTAAATCTGCACGTCAGATAGAAACATTCCATGCCACGTATGGTACCAAATGGCGCCCGTGTAGCCATTTATACTTACCATACCAAAGTCAACACCGTTTAAGGCAGTCATGATGGTGTAGTATCCGTAGAAAACTACGATTTCCTCGGCGTTGGCTTTAGTTTCTGGATAGAATACATTAAGATATTCCTGAGCAATCTTTAACGCCTTTTCAGAACTAACAGTTATCTCATCGACTCTTGGCTGAGAGCCACCCATCATATCACATCTCACATTAGACTTTGTGCTCCACATCATGCTCTGAGGCTCAGGATGCAAAGAACCCGTAAATCTATCTATCAAAATCTCCGACACACCTCGACCAGTACTCTTCTCCACGATGGATACATAGAAATTATACGAATACTCTTCGAACTCACCTATTCCTAGACTTGAATTATTCAATGATGCCAGATAATTGTTCGCAATCTGCTCAACTTGAGAGTGGGTTAAGGCGATTGGAACATTCTGATAGTAACCACCCATCATACCTCCTCCACCCATCATACCTCCAGTTGATCCTCCCATCATACCTCCACCCATCATACCTCCAGTTGATCCTCCCATCATACCTCCTCCACCCATCATGCCGCCGACGGAGTTATATCCCCAGGTTTGCTGATTACTTGGTGCCCAGAACTGCATCATGCCGTTAGCATATATCGCTAAGGACGTTACACCTATCAGCGCAGTGACTGTTAAGGCAATTATTACTAACTGTGTTTTATTCATCATTAATCTTATCTCTAATGAGCTATGGTTTGAAACAGTGTATATTAGTTGTGTGAAACAGTTTTTGAAACAGTTTTTCGTGAAAATATCATTTCAATCCACATGAATCAGCCTTTCACGACAAAACACAATTAGTCTTTCTCTTTCTCAGATGTTATCCAATCTGAGATTGAAATCTCATTTGTGTTTCCAAAAGGTCTGACAACAACTATGTTACGCTCTGAAAGCCTAGCTACTACTCTATGAGTCTTTAATCGACTAAGATTAGCTTCTTTAGATATGTGCTTTTGAAGATACTTACCACCGTGCGAGGCTAAGACATTAAAGACAATCATCTCATCAGGCTTCAAAGTTTTCAACAAGGCTGAAAAGTTCTTATCCCCAAATAGAGACGTGGGATCTGAAAGCTCAATATTAACAATAGGTTCAATTGGTTGATTTGATTTCTTAATCTCAGGAAAAACGAAGAAGTAAATTACCCCCATTGTTCCAACAAGAACCAAACCCAAGATTGCTAGTGGAATAATCCACATATAGCTTATAATCGGCGTTTGCTCGGAAAGATTTATTCCTTCCCCGCCCAT
>DATBXD010000226.1:0-4777 GCA_036514475.1 Nitrososphaerales archaeon | reverse complement strand
TGCTGCTCGCTGTGCGCGGGGTGAAAGTTGATGATCCAAAGTCTTTTATTACAAACCTGCGAAAAGAGGTTCCAGCTTCTTTTTTGCAGGCTATAGATGCTCGGTTCGTCGCTGGGCGAGAGCACACTAAGCTTATCGTGCAGCAATCTTGGACAGCAAGCAAACGCAGGGTTTTGATTGTTAAGTTCGACCTTGACATCCCGCTTCGTCTTGCTTGTGACTCGAGAATTGAGAACGCGCTTGAAACCGTCGGGCTTAGAAGTGGCACGATGGATGTTGTGTTTATAGCTGTCGGGCATCAGGATACGCTAAATCGTCTGTCGATTCACTTAGCCACTCTGGGGAAGGTGAGCGATTCTCTTCTTCGATTGACAAGTTCAAAAGAGAAGTTTCTAAAGAAACATCATAATATTAGCGACTTGAATTTGAGATCAACTGTTTTGAAGGGTGACGCACTGCCATACATTCTCGCGGATAAGGCCGCTATTGAAATGTCAAGTAAGCGCTAATCTGTTTCTACTCTTGGTCGCCGCGCTTTGCTTTGACGATATTGAGTATCTGTGATGGTCTAATGACTGATATTCCTGTCCAGTCGTTTACGAGCTCAATGAGGATTATCCAGTCTGGGTTGTCAAGATCTACTTTCCTATCCATTATATTCGCGATATTTTTTATCACATCATCTTTTGGTGTTGGTGAGTGTCTCTTGTCGACTGTGACTCTAAAACTCTCTTTCTCGCCTATTCGCTCAGCCATGGTTTTGACGGTTTCAATGATTGTGTTCATATCCATATCCACAATCTTTTCAACAGGTAGTAGTCTGAGCATATATCTGATTCTCCAGGGTTCAAATTCAACTATCTTCTTGACTACATCTATTACTTCTTGATGAGAGAGCGCTGTATCTACCTGAAGCACTCCTGGCACTCCGGTGCTGTTAACCTTGGCTTTGTTGTCTCCAAACTCTGTTAGGAGCATGTATATTTCGGAGCCGGCGGTGTTCTCGGCGCCTCTAAACGTTGTTAATATGAATGTGTTCTTGACCAATTCTTATCTTCTCCTCTCGTAAGGTGTCTAGTACCAACTCGGTGGGAATTATTCCACTTCGAAGGATTTTAACCTTACTATCAACTACGCTAACGACGGTAGACTGCAGTCCGCTGGGGGTGGTTCCTCCGTATAGTAGAGCGTCTAGTTTGTTTCCGAAAAACTTCATGATATCTTCTGCTGTTCTTAATGTTTCTCTACCTGAAATATTCGCGCTTGTGCCTACGAGGTAACCGCTGCATGATGTGATTAGGTTCAAAGCTCCTTTGTGGTTTGGAATACGCACGCCTAAGCCTTTTGACCCAGATGTTAATTGTTTGGGAAGGTTTGGGGGTAGCGGAGTAGCTACGATTGTTAACCCTCCTGGCCAGAACCTGTTCGCAAGCCTAAGGCCACTTTCACCGAGATCAACTATCTTTACAACTTTAGCTATGTCTGAACATAGGACTGGAAGAGGTTTGTTTTCTCTTTTCTTTATTTCAAATACTTTCTCAACAGCTTCTTTGTTAAACGGGTCGCATCCTATTCCAAAAACCGTGTCGGTCGGAAACGCTACAACTCCACCATGCCTTATTATGGGCACTATATCCAAAACTTCAACTGTTTCACAATTAGCAGTAAGCACGTTAGTTATAATTGCGTTTGATCACCTATAAAGAGTATGCTATCCCCCGCCTCATCTTTTTTTTAGCTAAATCAGCATTACATAACTAGTCTAAGGTAGGAGTCACGCGGTTGGGAGTGTTTCCTCTGCTCCTCGCCTATAAGAGTTGTGTAACGCTTATATGTTTAGACGGTCAACCGCGTAACTCCTATAAGGATTAACTGAGCTAGAACTATTCTAACATTCGCTGTAATAGGGCTTTAAACATTAATAAAGTTAATCGCTATGGTAATTAAAACGAATTACTTATATAATGAATATCTCTATTTTGATTGCGCAGAGTGTGTATAAATGGCAAATAAGCCTCATTTGAACTTAATAGTAATTGGGCACGTAGACCAAGGAAAGTCAACAAGTATGGGTCATTTCCTTTTCGACCTAGGTATCGTAGATCAGCGAACTTTAGATGAGTTTGCGAAGGAGTCTGAGAAGACTGGGAAGGGCGATTCTTTCAAGTACGCTTGGGTCTTGGATAATCTTAAGGATGAACGCGAGCGGGGTGTAACAATAGATCTTGCTTTCCAGAAGTTTGAAACTGAGAAGTACTTTTACACGTTGATCGACGCGCCTGGTCACCGTGATTTTATCAAGAACATGATTACCGGTGCTTCTGAAGCTGATATTGCGGTTCTAGTCGTGTCAGCTAAGAAAGGTGAGGGTGATGTCGCTATCGCGGTTGGCGGCCAGGGTAGGGAGCATGCGTTCCTAGCCAGAACTTTAGGTGTTAACCAAATGGTTGTTTTGATTAACAAGATGGATGATAACACTGTCAACTGGAGCAAGGAGAAGTTTGATGATATGAGGGTTCAGATAGAGGCGCTTCTTAAGACAGTTGGCTTCAACATTGCTAAAGTACCTATTATTCCAGTATCAGGCTGGACAGGTGATAACCTGGTTCGCAAGTCTGATAATATGAAGTGGTATACTGGACCAACTCTCTTCCAGGTGCTTGATACTTTTGTTGAGCCTCCAAAGCCAATCGACAGTCCGCTTAGGCTACCTGTGCAGGATGTTTTCACAATCACAGGTGTAGGTACAGTTCCGGTGGGCCGGGTTGAAACAGGCCGGTTCAAAGCAGGTGACACTATCATAATAATGCCAAGCGGCGTCACAGCTGAGGTAAAGTCAATTGAGACCCATCACACGGCGATGACTGAGGCGATGGCGGGTGATAACATAGGGTTCAACTTAAGAGGTGTAGATCGTAAGAATATTAACCGTGGAGATGTAATCGGAAAGCCAGACAAGCCCCCAACAATTGCTAAAGAATTCATCGCGCAGATAATAGTGGTCTACCACCCTTCAGCGATAGCTGCAGGCTACACTCCGGTGCTTCACGCGCACACAGCTCAGGTCGCCGGCACAATAACTGAGTTGATATCTAAGCTCGACCCGAGGACAGGTCAGCCTACCGAGGAAAAGCCAAAAGCATTGAAGACAGGAGACGCAGCACTTGTTAGGATTGTACCACTAAGACCATTCTGCATCGAAACTTTCAAGGAGTTTCCAGAGCTTGGCAGATTCGCCATGAGAGACATGGGTACCACAATCGCCGCAGGTGTGGTTAAGGAAATCACCATTAAAGGCGAGCCGGGCAAGTAGAACAACTAGACATTCAATTGTTTACTCAATGAATAGGTAGACCCTAGTACTCTACCTCTTCTCCTCTTTTTAAAACTCTTGAAATAGCACCTGATAATTCAACCATTCCACTGCCACTTGCGGCGGATAAAGGTATCAACTGATATGAGAACCCTGAGCTAGCAATATTCTGCAACATGTTGCTACTTAGTAGATAGGATGTTCCAGTTTGCTCCTTTGACAGGTCGCTTCGAAGCTTCTCAATATTTGATGACCAGCCCAGAATAGTCTTCCATGTTTCACTACTAAGATCTATCTTGGAGAGCACTGGGATCTGAGGCGCTTTAAGCCGTAGCTGAATCGACGCTGCCAACAGTGTGATTGAGATAAAGTTCGTCGGGCTCGAAACAAGAGTTGAGTCAAATAAAAAAACGGTGGTCTTTCCATCGCATATTAGATTTTCGAAGAAATACGGGCCGCTCTGTCTGTATGCGAAGAGTTCCATCTGACCAACTGTATCAAAGATCGCGTATTCAGGGTTGATAGTATCTATCTCCTCTTGGATATCTACAAGCTTGCTAGCAATCATATCTGAAGCTAGAATTAAGGCGCCGTTTGAGCCGAGCTGGTAAGACTCCATAATCTCCTGCAGGTCAATGAAGTCTCTCACATCCACATCTGGAGCGTAGGGTAAGCTAACTGCTCCAGGGTCTAGGTTAACAATAGCTGTAGAGGCTCCTTTATCCTCGTACCATGGTTTTAAAACGGAAGCTAGCCTGGTTTTGCCAGAACCCGCTGTTCCAGTTAAGAAGATAGAATACATTATCCGAACTCACTTGAGGGTTAAATTAAATATTATGTTATATCTTATTATTCATTTTATTTGCGTTATAATATCTGATGTGGTAAGAAATCTGTTATTGTATTCTATGTATGGTCGAAGCGATATAGCGACGGGAGAGAGTAGCTCTTGAACTAAGAAATAATTGTGTAATTAATCTCTCTCTTTTGTTATTTGTATATTCTTGGTTTGCGGGTTTTAGAAATCGATAAGGTCTTGGTCTTAGGAAAGATAGATTTGCATCTAATGAATTAGAACAAGTAACCAAGGTTGTATTGCGAGGAAGTTATTAAGAAAATATTAGAGAATGACTTTTGATTAACTAATTTTTAGTAAGATACAGATTCTCGAGAAAAAAAGAGAGGGGAGCGGGCCTTGTTAGGCTCGCTTTCTAGTCATCATCACAGCAGCAGCAACAATTGCTACTAGTGCGATGCCGACTGCACCGTAAGTTACTTCAGCTGGCAGTCCAACGGTCTCAGTTAATGTTGAGATTTGAGCCGGTTGCGTTACTGTATTTGTTACGGATGTTGTTGCTGTTGATACAGATGTAGTTGTTGATACAGATGTAGTTGTTGATACGGCTGTTGTAGTTGCTGTAGTAGTGGACAATGAAGTAGTCGTCGAGACAGATGTTGTTGTTG
>DATBXD010000225.1:0-2226 GCA_036514475.1 Nitrososphaerales archaeon | reverse complement strand
TCTAGGTAGGGTTCGAGTTATTTATGGAGATAAGAATATCACTGCAATAGTAAATACCACCAAAAAAGTATTGAAACGTGGAGAAATAGGATTGTATGTAGAAGTCTGGAGATCATTAGAATCTCCAGAGAATGCCGAGATAGATGTTGAGGCGTCTGGGTTTCCTATATCTACAACATACATTAGAAATAGGATGAATGGAATGCGTTTGAAATATGAGGAGATTAGAGAGATAATAAATGACACAGTGGAAGGAAATCTTAGTGATGTTGAGCTAACTGCATTTGTAATGGCATTGGAGAACAGCACTATCGATATGGATGAGGCTCTGAATCTGTCACGCGCAATGGTAGAAACTGGAGAGAAGCTTCAACTCAAAAGAGACATTATTCTTGATAAACATTCAATTGGTGGAGTGCCTGGAGACAAAACCACTCTAATAGTCGTACCGATTATCGCAGCATGTGGATTTGCAATTCCTAAGAGCTCGTCAAGAGCAATAACCTCAGCTGCTGGAAGCGCCGATAAAGCTGAAGTCTTGATGAATATAGAATTAGAGATCAGCGAAATGAAGAGAATAGTGGAAAAGACAAATGGTTGCATTACGTGGGGGGGTTCGCTGAATCTTGCACCTGCTGATGATATTTTAATTCAAATTGAGTACCCATTATCGATAGATCCTCTGCTTTTACCTTCAATAATGAGTAAGAAAAAAGCAGTAGGCGCAAACAGACTTCTGATAGACCTTCCTACTGGAAGAGGATCAAAAATAAAGACAATCGGAGATGCAAATCTACTTGCTAGGGACTTTATTGATCTTGGTTGCAAACTCGAAATAAAAACCCAATGTGCAATCACATACGGTGAACAGCCAATCGGCTACACAATTGGTTCAGCATTGGAGGCTAGAGAAGCTCTGGAAGTCATAACGAGAAGAAAGATCGTATCTGACCTTGAGGACAAAGCTACTAGTATTGCAGGGATTCTGCTTAACATGTGTAATATTAAGAATGGCTTAGAAGTTGCAGTAGATATTTTGAGATCAGGTAAAGCAGAGTCAAAGTTAAGAGAAATAATCTCGGAACAAGGTGGAAATCCAAATGTTAGACCAGATGACATTCCAATTGGAGATAATAAATTAGACATAAAAGCCAAACGCAATGGATTCGTATTGTGGATAGACAATCAAAAAATCGTAGAAATAGCTCGAGCCACTGGGTCACCTAAAGACAAAGGATCTGGGATAGTCATTCATAAGAAGATAGGAAATAAAGTCTGCCAAGATGATAACTTATTCACAATATACTCTGGTAAAGCAACTAAACTTCAAAGAGCTGAGAAGATAATAGAGGAATCAACAGTAATTGCAGTTGGAGAAAGAATTGAAATGTTAATTGGAGAAATCAAGGAAGAGTCACTACACATGAAGTCATTCATATTGGAAAGATAATAAATGGTACCGGAAAATATTCGTAAAAATAACCGCAACATTTAATCGAATCATATGAACACGTTATTTTGTGGGCCGGTCGTCTAGACTGGGGAGTAAATGTTTGCTTTCACAGGGATAACTTGGTTAGGATGTCGCTCTGACACGGCGAAGGTCGTGGGTTCAAATCCCTCCCGGCCCACTTACAATATTGACTGAGTATTACTATTATTGGTAAGGTGAAGACCAGAAGTCTAGGGCTTGTAAGGTAATGTTGGGATGAATGTTGTGGCGGGCCCGGAGGGATTAGCGCCTAGGTAGGTCGTCAATTAGGATTATTTAGAGAGTTTTGTTGCTTCTTTCTCAGAAGAACTATGGCAAAGAAGTACGCAGTAAATCTTACAAATATTGTTTCGATAGATGACTCCACTTCGGATCGCTGCACGATAGAAAACGCAGGCATAGAAATATGGTTTACCCCTGTTAAAGATAGGGAAATAGGCCACGTCATACGTGTCAAGAATCTTAACCTAATCATCAGCATTCTAAAGAAATAACAAAAGAGAACTCGATATTAGTGTTTAATCAATCAACGGTAGTTAACTCAATTTTAATTCCTTAATCGCACTCTTAAACATTAAAGCAAATCTATAAGGTTAGGAGTTACGCAGTTGGTGGCAAATGAATTGTGGGGTTGATAATGAATGATTTTATTGCGCCGCGGATGATGGAGATCTTTGCTTCGTACCAGCTTATTCCCTTTCATGATGCGGTTTATCTCAAGCCTTAGAAACACT
>DATBXD010000224.1:0-4281 GCA_036514475.1 Nitrososphaerales archaeon | reverse complement strand
TTTGCTATATTTAACCCACTGCGGAATATAATGCTGATATTCAAGATCGTTTACAGCAAACCATTTCCTTAATGTAATTTCACTGATTTCGTGGTTTATTTTTGGGGATAAAGCATCGAACCACCCATGAACACTTCCGCGTAATAGACCCACCTTGACTAGAGCAGAGATTAAAAGTTCTCTGTTCTTTAGTGATAACACACCCATTAATTTGCGCAGAATTCTTATTTTGTTTCCTCTGTCAGCACTATAGACGTATAGATGTAATATACTGTCTTTATGCATTAGTTTCACTAAAGCATTAAGTGCAGCCTCCGGGTTGTTTGTGTGGTGAATCACCCCCCAGCACCAGACGATGTCGAATTTTCTATCGTTCAAGTGGTTTGGTAATTCGAAGAGATCATTCTGGATTACCTCGGCTTGTGGAACTTTCTCTTTGGTAAACGCGCATGGAGCGTCTGATATGTCTGTAGATGTGACTTTGCAACCAAGTTCTGCGAACCCATAACTCCATCTTCCACCCCCGCAGCCCACGTCAATGACCGTTTTGGCTTTAATCCAATCCTGCGTCACTTGTAATTCGTCAAGAATGTATCCAGCAACGTTTCTGCGCCAATCTTCATCTGAAAGCAAATACTTTGCGTTCGGTATATTCTTCCACTGATAATTAAAACTCTCAATTGTCTCAATTTCTTTCTTTGTTTTCTGCATCGAATTATTTTAGGCGAGACCCGTATATATTTAGATTCCGCTCATAAATATCGTGAATTCTTCATCGGACTAAGATTAGATTATACCCACATGCCTAGAGTAAACAGACTCAATCCATAAAACATTTAACATCTCAAAATGTTCTATTTGTCGTAAACAACCGGTCCTCTTTTTATTACCTTCACAAGTAAGCCACCAAAGATGCCTTTAGAAAGTTTGTGATATATTATTGAGTATTATTAAGGCAATCAATTAGAATTTGATATCGAGTAATATCCGGATCTTTCATTACGCATGATCTTCTTAAAAGATATTGCAATCCAAAATTTCCAACATTATCCGATTCAATAATCAGTATCCTCCAATGTCGCGAAGCAAACACTGCTACCCCCCGCTGGACGCTCAACTCTGTAGTCCACTAGTTCCAAACCAGTTTCTTCAAACAAACGCTTTATGCTAAAATCGAACCAGTAATGCCTGAAGTGATAAGGATCCTTCAGTATCCTACGATGAAGTAAAATAGTCCTCAGCCTCTGAACAATATCAACCCATCCAAGAACACCATTCATAATTAGTATCCTACCCCCTTTACGAAGCACCTTGAGGGCTGACATCAAAACAGTAAAATCGTCAACTACATGATCCAGTACGCTAAACACTATTATCGTGTCAAACACTTTCCTGAAAGGAAGATACTCCCCGACACAAACAACGTCTAACGTCGCAAGTGGATCAACCTTTACATCTGCCTTGATAGGTGAATCCCCAGCCCCAAGATTAAGAGTAAAACCACGCCCCATCAAGTCAACATACTTCTGCTCAGCATCCCAAACCTTTAGACGGTAGTCAGAAACGCCATAATCAGCCTCCATCAAAGACTGCTTAGCAAACCAATCCTTCAACCTAGCCTCATCCATACATTACCACCAGAGTTCAGTCAAGTTAGACTCCTCCATCACATCAGGCAAATCTAGATGTTCATAATCTACTACTTCGTTACATCTTTGGTTAACGATTATGAATCCCTCTCTCACATTAGCCATTCTCACCTAACCACCTTTTTCTCCTGTGTATTTCTAGTCATTTATAAAACTGAATGAAGACAAAGATTAATCGTCTAGTTTCAACTTGTAAAACAGTTTAGAATACCGTTACAATCATAACACTATTATCTAAAAAACTTCGAAAACGAATGTCATCTGAAGAGATTATTCATCAGGCTCTGTTATCCCAAATTGTCTAGTAGTTTCACGGCGGTTCTTATTTGCCAGACATCTCTACTTTTTTCAGCAGATTCACCATCTCTTCAACCTCTTCCTTGTTGGCAGTGCCTTGCATAATATGTATCTGTATGCGGTATAGTTTGGCGAAGAGCGGGCTAGCCATAAACCCAATATTCGATTCAGTCGGGAGCTGTAACGTCCTATGCCAATGGCCGATTACCACTGCCACCGGGAAGTATATGATAAAGAGAACTACTGCGAACATCCATAGGGTGGGAAAGACTACGTTAAGAAATGGAACCTGCTCGATCAGTAGACGATATACTATAAGTAAGAAGTTAACGAATGTTAAAGCGAATGAAAGATACATACTGTGGCCAGAGCGGAACTCATACCAGCGTCTTTTCATCCACGAAGCGTCCAATACCATAATCCGAAGGTGCCCCTTCCATCCCTATAAGGTTAAGGATGAACCGATGATGCGAAATATATTATGGTAAACAGGTTGATGCTTCATCTTTATCCACCCGAGGTTTCTGATCACTTGGACAAGAGACGAATCAGTATTGAAGCCGAATGCCCATACATAAATCGCATGAAAACAGAACACAATCATCAAAATTCCGTTTATCTGAAGATATCTTTAAGATAGCATGAGAGAATATATACATAGGGGTATCAGCTTATAGTTAAGCACTTATTTGATATCATGAAGTCTCTGCAGAAGCTTGATAGAGACAGTGGATAGGTCTATCTTAAGAAAAATGTTGTTTATCTGAATTGTTGGGGGGTCAAGCTATGCTATCGTAACGCATTCATTTTTTTGAGTACCGATTTGTTAACTCGTCTTTGACACCTAACGTGATTAGATGGAGTTTCTTAAAGCGTTTTTTATCTAAGATGGCTCTTCCGTCGAATATCAACGAGTTTTTTCGACCTATTTTCGCAAACGACTCATCTGACAACTCTTTGTATTGTTTATGATCAGTGCAAAGTATCACTATGTCAGATCCTCTAATTGCTTCATCAAAATTATTTGTAAGTGTCACGTCATTTGGAAGATCCTTATCATGTGAAATATATGGGTCGTGAACACTTACCTGAACTTTGTGTTTCTTGAGTTCACGGATAATGTCGTAGGTTGGAGATAGTCTTTTGTCAGGTACGTCTCCTCTGAAGGCTAGGCCTAATACTGCCACTTTCTTTACTTTCACTTTGAAAGCCTTAGCCGATTCGAATGCTTTTTCTACACAGTAGTGTGGCATTGAAAGATTCGTGTTTCTAGCGAGTAGAGTGACTGGGGCTTCTTCATCATATTCCATTGCCGTTCTTAACAGGAAGTGAGGGTAGACTGGGATGCAAAAGCCACCTACGCCGATACCTGCTCTATGTATATGAGAGTAGGGTTGTGAGTTTGCTGCGGCTCTTATTTCCCAGAAGTTGATACCGGCTGCGCTGCAAATCTTGGCCATTTCATTAGCAAGGGCGATGTTTACGTCGCGGTATACGCCTTCAAATATCTTCTCTGCCTCAGCGGCGTCTAGAGAACTAGTTTTAACAACGCCTTTTCTTGAGATAATGCGGTACAGTTCAGATCCTTTCGCCAAACTTTTTGGGCCAGCTCCAGAGACAACTGCGGGATAGTTCTCCTCAACGTCTGAAATTCCTTGACCGGATGATATCCTCTCCGGACTGTATACGAAAAAGAAATCTGTCTCCACTTTAAGCCCAGAGACCTCTTCCACTAGAGGAATTATGACACGTCTACTCGTACCAATAGGGAGAGTAGGCTTCACGATCAAAGTGTCACCCTTAACAAGGTTTTTCCCAACATCTTTCAAAGCTGAAATCAATGTAGCTAGTTGAGCATCCCCTTGGTCAAGCCCAACATCTACAGCAATTATCTTAACATTTGAGCCTTTGTAGGCTTCAACGGGATCTGAAGTAACACGAAACCGCTTTTCATTAAGACCAGATGCGAAGGCATCACCCACCCCCGGTTCACCTGTATGCGTCTCACCATGAGCAGCGATATCCAAAACTTTGGAATCACGATCAAACCCTATCACCGTAGCACCTGCTCTTAGCCAGACGGCTGCAATAGTTGAGCCTACAAACCCCAATCCGCATATTGCCACTTTGATACCTTGAGCTGAACTTATTTTACGTCTTTTACTCAAAAGAAACGACGCCACCTAACATGGCTGAGTAAGAATATATGTGTATAATGCACCTGCTTAGTTACGTTTGAACTAGTCAGATGTGTTTCTAATCAGAAAATGAGCAGTTCTAGAGGCGCACCGTCTTTTTACGAACTTTTTCAAAGCATCGTCTTGCAGCATTAAAC
>DATBXD010000223.1:0-7537 GCA_036514475.1 Nitrososphaerales archaeon | reverse complement strand
TGAAACCGTAAGAGACCTCAAAGAAACTAAAGAGCGTATCGGAAAATCAGAGTCCAAAATTACATCTCTTGAAACCGAAGTAGAAGACCTAAACAAGGAACTGGAAGAAAAGCAAGAATCCCTGAAGCAAATAGATCAACTTAGAGCGAAAATCAGAGAATCAAACAAAGTACTTGATAGTCTAGAAAAAGAGTTGAGGCAGGTCAGAGATAACTCCATTTCGAAAGCTGAAGAGATTAACCGTTCGCAAACAATGGTTCAAGAATATGAAAAACTTGTTAAAGACGCTGAGGAAAACCAGCAAAGAGCAGATTCTCTTAAAGAGCATCAGATTTGGATCGAAGACTATTTCATTCCAACACTTGACTCGATCGAGAAACAGGTTATGCTAAACATAAACCAGGATTTCAATACTCACTTCCAGAAATGGTTTAGCATGCTAGTAGAAGACCCTGGTAAGGAAGTACGTATCGACGAGGAGTTCACAACCATAGTTGAGCAAGATGGATACGAGCAGGATGTAAACTACCTCTCAGGGGGGGAGAAAACAAGCGTCGCACTAGCCTACAGATTAGCGTTGAACAGTATAGTTCAGAAAGTCTCAACTGGCATGAGCTCAAATCTGCTTATCCTAGATGAACCGACTGACGGCTTCAGTAAAGAGCAGCTGGGCAACGTAAGGGAAATCCTTGATGAGATTCAAAGCCCCCAGATAATTATGGTCTCACATGAAAAAGAACTCGAAAGCTTCGCCGACCAAATATTTAGAATTACAAAAGTCCAAGGCCAGTCGAGAATCACAACATGATCTTTTCAAGTAGTAATGTCATTTCTTTCACAGATATTATTCTTACCAATTACATTGAATAGAATAATTATAATAATTATATATAATAATATTCTGACTTTAATGGAATGAATAGATATGGGTAATGTAGCATGAAGCTGAAGCAAGACCAAAAAAGAAGTCCGCAACTGGAATATTTCCAGAGGACGTTGAATAATTATTTTAGAAATATTTGGTGATTGCATAGTCAAATGACAGTTCTTGCGGTTGAAGTTGATAACTTAACTAAGATTTACAATTCAAGAAATAGATCAGTAGATGCAATAAAACTCTCGGTATATGAAGGTGAGATATTTGGGCTTCTTGGCCCTAACGGTGCTGGAAAGACTACTACAATAAAGATGATCACAACCTTGACTCGCCCGACGGCTGGAGCAATCTCGGTATTCGGTGTAAACTGTCTGAGAAATCCTGAAACCGCTAGAGCGATGATGGGATATGTACCTCAAGCTGTTTCAGTAGACGGCGACCTCACAGGCTACGAGAATCTATTGATATTCTCCAAGCTCTTTTTTGTAAACAAAGAAGTAAGAGAGACACGAATAAGTAGCGCACTAGAATATATGGGTCTAACCGACAGAGCACATGACTTAGTTAAGCAATATTCTGGAGGAATGATGCGAAGACTCGAGATAGCTCAAGCAATGGTTAATCGCCCCAAAATGCTCTTTCTAGATGAGCCGACCATAGGACTCGACCCAACTTCCAGAAGACGCGTATGGGAAAACATCAAGCAAATGAGGAAAGAATTCGGCACAACCATGTTTATCACAACACATGACATGAATGAAGCAGATGAACTCTGCGACCGATTAGCGATAATGGACAGAGGTAAGATCGCAGTATCAGGCACACCTATAGACCTTAAGAGAACTGTTGGAAGAGAAGTCATCACCCTGAAAACGGGCTCACAGATACAAGCGAAATCATTGCCCGAAAACATGGGTTACATCACAAGTAATACCCAAGGTTCATTGACAATAGCAACAGAGAAAGGCGAGGAAGCAATTCCAAAAATATTAGAATATCTAAAGAAGATGGAGATTGACGTTGCATCAATCTCATTGAGCAAACCGACTCTTGACGATGTATTCATGAAATATACCAATCAGCGAATCTCAGAATCTGAAGACCACCGAAAGGTACGTTCTGGACGCAGAAGTTTCATGAGGCACACAAGATGATCCGTGTAAAAAGATCTATCTTGGGCGCATTCACAATAGCGGAAATGGAAGTGCGGAAGATAAGACACAATTCAACCGAACTCTGGACTAGAGTTGTTCAACCGGCCCTATGGCTCTTAGTATTTGGAGAAGTACTCAATAAAATCAAGGATCTTTCTCCAACTGGTTTTTCATACTTACAATTCATCACTCCCGGAGTACTTGCTCAATCTGTATTGTTTGTGTCAATCTTCTATGGCATAACTGTTGTATGGGAAAGAGATGTCGGATTACTCACGAAACTACTCTCAACCCCCTCACCTAGGCTGTCGATAATAGTCGGTAAATCACTCGCAGCAAGCGTCAGAGGACTATTTCAAGCAATCATGATATTTTTACTCGCACTGATAATCGGAGTGAACCTAAGATTTGATATACTTGACATCTTTGGCGTCCTCATCGTAATTGTTCTGTTTGCAATGTGTTTCTCAAGCCTTTCAATGCTACTTGCATCATTCCTTAAAACACGCGACAAGATGATGGGAATTGGGCAGGCACTCACTATGCCCCTCTTCTTCGCGAGCAACGCAATATATCCTGTCTCACTAATGCCTCCTTGGCTTCAGTTCATCTCACTTTGCAACCCATTAAGTTACGTTGTCGACGCCATGAGAGCAATGCTCCTTACTGGAGATTACTCAAACCTACTACTCGATATAACTGTACTATTGCTCTCAACTATACTATTCACTACACTGGCATCAATTTCAATCAAGAGGCTAGTCGACTAATCATAACTCAGTGAGAAACTGCTAAAGATTCAGCTGATGTTCGGCATTAAACAATAATTCTGTTGTATGTATTGACTAGAAAATGATTGTTTGACGCGCAAGATATGATTGAAATTACTCCCAAATATTATCTTAGATTATACCCAGAAATATCAAGTTAGACTGGAAGAGACGAATACTCATGCGTATAAAAATTGAAATGTCGCTTTGATTATTTTACTTCTTTTTCAACAACTACCGCAGTTCCCGTCAGCGAAACAAGAACCACTGTTTCAAAGACTTCCGTTGTTTCGAAGTCAAGCCCAATAACGGCATTAGCACCCATTCTCTTAGCATCAGTCACGATCCTCTCAAGAGCTTCATCTTTCGCCTTCTCAATCTCAAATGTGAATGCTGAAACCTCCCCTCCCAGAATATTCTGAAGCCCTCCTATGATCTTACCCCCGAGACCTCTAGTACGAGCAGTCATCCCATGAGCCACACCGAGAATCTTTACAATCTTAAATCCAGGCAGAGTAGGAGTTGTGACTGTCAAGAAATCCCTCAGAGCAGGCGAAGCAACATTGTTAACTGAACCTCCCTTCAAACTGTTTCCACAAGATTGACAGTAAGATGCTTCTGCACTCGTTTCTTTTCCGCATTTCAAACAATAAGGCAAAAATGACCATTACCCATATTTCTATTTCTGTATTTAAAGTTAAACTTAGCATTTCCCAATAAAACCAACTTTTGCCTCCAAAGATGGTAAGTATTATATTAGGTTAATAATATTTAATCGTGAATTATGCAAGGCGATCATAAAATAACAAGACCTTGTTCATCTACAATCCGAGATTATCAGCTACGTCTTTAAGATCTAGGCGCTCAAGTTTATCGCGTGATGGAATTCCAGTTTTTGGATCCCACCCTCTTATATGGTAGTACTCGTCCTTAGCCTTCTCCCACAACACTCTATCTATTGTTTTGCCGCGCCGGTCAGGATGGTCAAAGTAGTACTCGTTAACCACATCATCATCACGTCTTCGCCCCATTCGTACCATAACTGCTCTCTCTAAGTTGAACACACGTTCGCCCATCTTCAACATATCTTGTCTACTGGTCTCTATACCAGTAGCTAGGGAAAAGGTTCGAGACTCGATATTCGGATCTCCAATCTCATTAACATCCTCTTCCGCGAAGAATCTGGTGGGTCTAAGAATCGGGAAAAACCAATCACAGAAGCCAAGTGAATCAATGACCACTGTACTATCTTGTGACACAATTGCAGCGTTGGCTTTGCCGTCGTAGTTGAAAGGGTTAGATACTCTCTCATCGTCATAAAACATTTTACAGATGTCAGGATCTCCATATACTTCTCGAGTCTTGCTTGTGTCTGAGTACGGGTCTCTAGTGCCTGTGGCCCAGAGGATCTGACCTATCGGATTATGAAATCCCGTCGGGTCTGCAGCCCCCTTCGCAGTTCCTATGTAGAACCAGTGCTGTCTCTGGCCCTGCGCGACATACCTCTCTTCATAAAGGTGCCTGACTCTATCTCCATACTTCTTCCTTAATGTCTCGACAGTTCTATGCATTCCGTCAGCCAAGAGGTTGCCTAACTCTCCTTCACGCCTAGTTATCATGCCGAAGAGCTTGTCGGCGAAACCTCTGCTTCCCATATCTTGAATCGGTATCCCAGTGTTCCCCTCATTAAGAATACCCTCCTTATAGCAAGCCCAGAGCCATGAGAGTATTCCCGTTAGTTCATAGCAATTAAGACCTAATTCGTCAGCGAGCTTAGTGCCATACCAAGTAGTCTCATCCTGTTGCCTTTTCGCAAAGTCAGGGTGAGGCGGAGCAACTGGACCAATCCCCTCCCAGTTGTAGTACATCTGCAACTTGACGCATTGAGCTTGACTAGGCGTTAAACCCGGTGGTGCGATGAATGCTCTGCAATTTATCTGACAGGCAAAACACCCATCGGTTCTGCGCATATACTTTGTCAAAATACTTGGGTCCCCACCGTAAATTCCTCCTGGACCTCCATAGGCTGGAACAAGTGGCAAACCCTTTACTCGAATAAGTCTTCGAACTCTATATGCGTTCTCAACCATCTCTTTAGGCTTGGCTACAAATATTTTATGTGTCCCTCTTAAGGCGATTGATTTTAGGTTCTTGGACCCCATCACCCCTCCGAATCCTCCCTGACCAGCCGCGTCACCTGAGTCATGAAGAATAATCGCGATTCTTGAGAGGTTTTCACCCGCAGGACCTATAGCTATGCATCGGAACCTTTTAGGATCGTATCGGCCACCTTGACTTAATTCCTCCATATTAGGAATATGTACATCAATCTTAGACCTAAATTCCTCAGCGTTGTAGTTATTTTCGTTTACCAAAGTTCCAGCGTCAGGAGCCTGCTTTCCCTCTTTCGCCAAAGCATCATGCAACATCTTTTGAGAAATAATCGCATCTTGACCCCATAGGAACCTAGCTTCTCTAATCTCCACTTCCTCATCTCTTATCAGAATATATACTGGTCTACTCGCCTTCCCATGCACTATCAGACCGTCATACCCTGCAAACTTCATCTCGGCGGCCCAGTGACCACCAATACCTGAGTACGACGGGTACTCGTTAGGATTTTGCGGTGAAAGCGCCCCAAGCGCTGCTCTGCCATTTGTTGGAGAATTTGTTCCGGTCAGGGCACCAGGAGCAAGAACTAGCCTATTATCAGGGTCAAAGGCCTTTGTACCATTAGGTACGTCGTCCCAAAGGACTTTAGCTATCAATCCTCTTCCCCCAATGAATTTGGGGAAGTATCTTTCGGAAGGTATCTTTGTGATTTTCTCAGATGTAAGGTCTATGTCAAGGACCTTTCCAGCATAGCTGTAAACCTTATCCATCTTTCCACAGAACCCCGTATAGCTCATCTTCACGAAGAGCTTTAGCATTAGTCTCTAGTCTTATGTTACCTTCGCCGTCATAACCTGTCAGTACTCCATCTTCAGAGTATGCGTATAGCAGCGCTCCAACGGGGCAAAATCTAACACATTGGGGTTGCCCCCCGCAAAGATGGCACTTCATCACTAGCAGGCTCTCAGAATCGAATCTTATTCGCGAAAGATCAAATGCCTTTGCACATCCCTCAATACACTGCTGGCAGCCTTTACACTCTCTAGTATTCACAATTCTGGCATTTGAACCAGATGTCCTAGAACCTTTTCCTGAGACAAAGTCATTCAACATATTTGACGACACTTCACCTTCTGCTGAGCCAGTGTCTAACTGCAGCGCTCCGACTGGGCATGCATAGACACATGGCGGGTACTCGCACTGAGAACATGGTTGAGGCGTGTAGTTGCCTTCAAAGTATTCTTTGGCTATTTGCACCCTTGAGAGATCAGGTTGGCACCAACCGTCATTGTAAGTTGTGCAAGCAGCTTGACAGCTTCTGCAACCACTGCAAACATGTGGGTTAGCAACAATTACCCCCTTTGATAGGGCGGGTTTCCTAGGCTCAGCTGAATGAGAAATGTAAGATTGAAAAGATGATGCTTCCAGTGTTGTGAGTGCACCAACGATCGCGACACCAGTTATGAATCGCCTTCTTGATGTGAGATTTTTCTTTACATCACTCATTCACTTCTTCACTCTAAATTGAATATATGCTTCCTTACTTATTAAAATATATGCTAAGAAAAATATTAAATTATTAACTCATTTAGGACATAGATTTAGCCACATAACTGATGGGTAATTCAAGAAATACAATATTAATGATGTTTAGTCATTCTAATCTTTGATAAATGAACTGAATTGAATCGATATTAAGTGCATGTCATTCTAATATTATTGAAGAGTTGTCACTATCAACCGTGATTTTTTGACCGTTTTTGAAGTTAAAGATTTCAGGTCGATCAACCATGGGGATATTCCCCATTATTGCACCAACAGCAACAATTGGTTCCGCCTCTTTACATATTATTGCCGCAGGTGCTTTATTATTCTCAGAGAGCTGATACAACGTGTAGGAACCTACGGTCGAGCCTTTTCCTGTTGTGAATATCAGAACTTTTCCAGTGATGGATTTATTGAACAAATCGTGTCCTCTACTAATTACTTTCCCCGTGTTAGGGTCGACTCCTCCAAAGAAGCTTATAGACTCTTTAGAGACAAGAGCTTCTCCCGAAGCTCTCCCTTTGAAAATTGCTCTACATCTAATCGCTTTCAAAATTAACCACAATCCATCATTCAAACGTGCCCTTTCACAGCTATTTCCAAACATCTACCGGTGGTCCCAAATATCACGTCAACCTTCGATGTTGAAGGCCCGTAAACAGCTGCCTTGGCAGAGTTTACAGCCATAGTTTTGAATCCCAACTCCTCAACTGGGGCAACAACCATGCAACAGTCTGTGTAAACCTCCCCTCCGGCTTTGAGTATCGTGCCTAAATATCCAAACCTTTCAGCCATCAACCTCGTTCCAACAGAGGTGAAGACCCAAAGTTTTGTGTTTTTGTTAACTTTTCTCCCTTTTATAGACTCTGCGATCTTCTTCATCTCGTTCAGGGACGCGTGAGGGCATCCAATGGCGACCACATCAACATTTCCAGACTTCAATGTGCTTAGCTTCTCATATGTTGAAGCGAGTTCACTTGAAGTGAATCTTAACTCCTCCAATCCTTTGACATCCGCCAAAGAGGCTTCAGGAGTTGCCCCTTCAACATGATACATTGCAACCCCCCCAGAAGCGGCCA
>DATBXD010000222.1:0-3365 GCA_036514475.1 Nitrososphaerales archaeon | reverse complement strand
TGCTGTCAAATATGAGTTCAAGAAGCTGACAGTGGAGTCTTCAAGTCTAAGTAGCACCATCTGTTCAGCATGCTCTTCAGAAACATTTTCAACACCACTCTTGACGTTCTCTACAAGTGCTAGTACATCATCCATTTAGTTCCTTAACTAACCTTTAGGGGCTTCCCCTTGTATGTCCATGCGAATGGCTTCGCATCCTTGTTGTACTGCTCTATGAATAGGATGAGTTTTCTAGCCAAGTCATCCTGAGACTTGAAGTCTCCTCTCTGTATCGTTCTTCTATGGATGATGCTGAACCAGAGCTCTATCTGATTCAGCCACGAAGCATGGGTTGGCGTGAAATGCACCTGAACGTCTTGAAGCGAGGACAGCCACTCCTTCACTATGATGGCTGTATGGGTGCCGTAGTTGTCCATTATCAGGTGAAGTTGCCTTCCTGGCGATGCCCACCTTACATATACCTCGTTGAGGAAAGCGAGGAAGTCAGGCGCCTTCTTCCTCTCGGTCGTCTTTCCATATATCTTCCCGTCATGAACACGCAGCGCAGCGAAGAGATTGATTATCCCGTGTCTTCGATAATTGAAGTCGGTCCTTTCCGGCGTGCCCAGCTTCACCGCTTGAGGAGGATGAAGCCTCTCCAACGCCTGGATGGCGGGCTTCTCATCCACGCATATCACAAGGCTGTTCTCTGGTGGGTTGATGTACAAGCCGCACACTTCAAGCTCCTTCTTCTCGAATTCAGGGTCATTAGAGAAGAGCCACATCCTGTAGTGGTGTGGCTTAAGATCAAGACCGCTGAGGATCTTATGCACACGGCTCTTCTTCATCCCTGTACCTGATGCTTGAGTAATTCTCTCGATGGTCCAATGCGTCTCTGGCTCGGGTGGCTTGCTGCAAGCTGTGTTTATCACCTTGAGCACATCGTCATGCATATAGATCCTTGGCCTGCCGCTCCTCGGTATGTCCTTCAAGCCTTCCAGTCTCTTCTCGGTGAAGCTCTTCTTCCACCGACAGACCGATACCTTCGATAGTCTGCACTCCTTGGTTATCTCGCTGTTACTCTTTCCGTCTGCCGCCATAAGTACCGCCTTAGCCCTCTGCACATAGCGGTGTTGCGATGTTGGCTTAGTCATCTCCTTCAAAGAACGCTTCTCACCCTCCGAGAGCACAATCACCATCGGCATTCGAGCCATGGATAGCTGTTACTCGACGGGAGAAATATCACCCATAGTCAGATTCGTTTACCAACACAGTCAAAATTAGTTAAGGAACTAAGTGGATGATGTACTAGTTGGCCTGCGATGAAGCTCTTTGCAATCTTTGATAATCTGTACTCATCTTCGCTGTCATAGAACATGTTCTTGCCATCTTTGTTGAATAAGCTTTGATGTACATGCATACCAGACCCATTAGTTCCGAATACTGGTTTTGGCATGAATGTTGCGTAAAGATTATTTTGGTGAGCTATTGCCTTAACTGTATGTTTAAGTGTCATTGCATTATCCGCGGTTTTTAGAGCGCCTCCGTATCTGAAGTCGATCTCATGTTGTCCAAAAGCGACTTCATGATGTCCCATTTCAACAATTAGACCAAACTCACCAAGAGCCTTTATGATGCTTTCCCTAACGCTTGACGCCATATCTTTAGGTTAAAAATCAAAGTATGATCCAACGTCGTGTGGAACTGGGGTCAAATTATGACCATCGCTGGGTCTGAATAGGAAAAACTCTAGCTCAGGCCCAGTGTTGTAATTATAACCCATGTCAGAGGCTTTTTTCAAAGCTCTTTTCAGTATTTGGCGTGGGTCTCCTTCAAAAGGTACTCCATCTGGGGTGTAGACATCGCAGATGATTCTTGCAACTTCTTTCTCCCAGGGAATTATGGAGTATGTGGATGGGTCAGGGAGTAGGTACATGTCTGATTCACATATCCGTGCGAATCCTTTGATTGAAGAACCATCAAACCATGTACCGCTGTTAAGTGAGTCTTCTAGCTGCGTAGTGGAGATGGTTGTTGATTTTAGACCTCCGTGAATGTCTGTGAATTGAAGATTAATGAATGATATTCCACGGGTTTTAACATCCTGCAATACTTTCTTTTTTATATCCTCAGTCATTCTTTCCACTCAGACTAACTTGATGTAGACATATAAATATATTATCATAAACTATGTGGACATATGTCTAATAGTAAATGAATCACTGGATAAATGTGCATATAAATTTTATATTGATGTTGAAATATTTGCAACTTATTAAGAACTTAATTCTAGGATAACTTACAAATTGATTCTAATAATTATGAAATGGTGCTGGAACAAATTATTCATATCATATATTAATCTGTATCGATTTTTAGATTAACGACGTTTCCATTAATACTTTCAATGAGTGTCAGTTATTGAATTAATAACTAATCTTGTTAGATTGGCTCTGTAGAAATCCTCTTCTTTGGGATTTGGTGTGACCTATGTTTTGTGTTAAGATGGTGTGATTTTCTTCTTTGTTGGTATTATCTGTGATCCTCCTCCTCAGCCCTTTTGATTGTGATTGAGACAAACCAAGAGGGATGAGAAGGAGGAAGGGAGGCGTCGTGAGAGCAGGTACATAAGGATGGTGAAGGCTATCTTCAAAGTCTGCCGGAGACAGGCGATACCGCTCTACTCTAGCAAGTACTCTAGAAAGGACTTCACGCTCTGGCAGCACATAGCTCTGCTGGTCATGATGCAGAAAATGAGAAAATCATACCGTGAGTACGTGAACGACTTTCTCCTCGTAACTGAGAGGCTGCTAGATGTGCTTGGCCTTTCGAAGCTCCCGCACTTCACCACGATTGAGAAGTTCATGCTGAGGGTGCCAGGCGCTCTTCTCGAAAGGGTTCTCGGAGGGTTTCTCTACCTGACAAGAATCAGGAAACAGATGTTTAGCCTAGACTCCTCCGGCTTCTCACCTCACCACGTCTCTCACTACTACGCTCTGAGGACTAAAAGGGACATCCTCTCCGGGATGAGAAAACAAGTCAAACAGAAGGAGAGAAACGAGAGGTGAGGAGACGGATTAGACGCTTTCTCAAGCTCACGATAGGAGCGGAGCTCAAGACCCAGCTCGTGACATCAATCAAGGTAAGACGAGGTCCAGCTAACGATAACTGTGATTTCACTCCGGTTGTGAGGAAGGCTCACTCCATCAAACCCATCAGGATAGCAATAGGGGATAAGGGGTATGATGCTGAGAAGAACCATGAGCTGTTAAGAGACGAGCTTCATGCTCAATCAATAATCCCTGCGAGACAACAGAAGGATGTCCCTGTGTGGAGGACTAGAGGCCGTTACAGAAAAGAGATGAAACGAGGATACTCAAAGAAGA
>DATBXD010000221.1:0-4131 GCA_036514475.1 Nitrososphaerales archaeon | reverse complement strand
AGGATTCAACAATCATAGACGCTGATTCAGGTGCTCCCACGGAAGAGAACCTGAAGATGCTGAAAGAGAAGCAAAAGACAAAGCAACAAGAGTCTTTAGCGGCATCTCAGCCAATCAGGCAGGACGCCGCCGCTGGGAAGGAGAGCGATGCAATTGCCGCTGCTGCGACCGCAACGGTGCGTGCAAAGCCGAGAGGAGATTGGGCTAAGACGAGTAGGAGCAGAGACGGCACGTGGACGAAGAAGAGAGGCCGGTCGTACTTCGGGTTCAAGCTACATACAAAAGATGAGTTGAGCACCGGACTCATATCTGATTTTGAAGTAACAACCGCATCTGTCCACGACAATAACGTAGATCTGACGAAGGAGGGCGAGCCCTGCGTAAGGGACAGGGGCTACACTGGAGGAAGAGGCTTATGCGTGAACATGATAAGAGCCACGCGTGGACACCCTCTGACTCAGGAGGATAAGGAGCTGAACAGATTCCTCTCCGCGGTCAGAGCTCCTGTCGAACATCCCTTTGCCGTCATAAAACGGGTCTTCCACGCCGGCAGAGTGCTTGTGACAACCGTAGTAAGAGTGAAGACGAAGATGATCTTCGTGTGCACATGCTACAACCTGTTCAGAGCCCTCACACTATCACAACGAATAGAATGAAACAAAGAATAGAAGCGCCACGAACACGCTGAAATAAACAGGAGAAAAAGCAGAAACAAGACACAACCATAAACTAATCCGGATCAAACTGACAAGAAAAAGACCCATTCAACCAATAAGAAACGTTAACCCAGTTTTTAGAAGTCGCCTATAATGACACCTTTGACAGGTTTTAGTAGAAACGATTACAATCTCCATTTCAGTTTATGCTACTCGCATAATTTTTTTATAAGGAACCCCAAACTTTAGTACTAAAGTGAATGAGTAAAAAAGAAGGAAACGACCGTTCTTTAGTTTGGAAGGCTCGCGACTTAGCAGTCATGTGCATCCTTGAGAAGAATGGAGGTGAAGCGTTTTACGGTACCTTGAAAAAAGACCTTGTAAAACCTACAAAAAAAAGAAAAGAGACCCAGACTAAGACGAATCGATTTATCACATTTGAAAAAGATATGGGTCAAGAAGAACCTAAAAGAGAACCCCTTAGTAAACTTCAAGAGGATTTCATTTCTGAACGGGATAAATATCCTATGAACAAGATGCTCAATTTCGTGATAGATGGATTTGAATCTCTTTCAATGAGTGAACCGACTTTGAGTGCTGTCCTTGATCATCTAGAAGAAAGGCACTGGATAAAATCCAAGAAGACAGAGTTTAGGAAGTGCTATCAAATTACTCCTAAATACGTCATCAAATATCGCCTTTGGCATGACGATGAGAAAATGAGGAGATCAGACTACTGGCGTCTTATGCTATGGAACCTTGTTTTTCGTTAATATGTGACTTCGTTTTCTCAATCAGGTCGATATGCTCATTTGTAATAGTTGGAAATAAATCCATTTTGCAGACCCAGCTAGGGGTTAATCCCTCCGGGCCCGCTTAAAGTATTAACCACATACTATTATTATGGATAAAGCGAATCTTTGACGTCTAGATAGTTTACTGGGAAAATCTTCCCAGTAATCAAAAATTTCTACTTCTTGGCTTGTTTCATAAGATGAGCTTTGGCTTGAGCAAACTCCTTCTTGAAGGTCTCCAAATCTATGCTTGTGGCATGAAGCATCGCACTCCAGCCTGTTGTGAATCTTGTTAGTAAAGCGGTTTCAGCGATTTCATCCTGAGTTGCACCATTCATCTTTGCAGCCTCAGTATGGAAGTGAATGCAATATGGACATCCAATTGCCGATGCAACAGCTGGACCCATAAGATCTCGATACTTGGCAGGTATATTTGTTTCAGAGAAGGAGTATTTCTTCATCTCCGCCCATTCATGGGGTACAACATCATGGGGAATTACTTTGAATTGCTGCATTACTACGCCGAGAGTATTCTTAATATCTTTTAACGTCTTATCATATTCAGACATTGTAGAATTATAGGCTCACAAGTATTTAAAGCAGATATCTTAATATCTGGTATTAGTTACTTATAGTAAATCACTACGAAAGACAATACAGAATCGGCATATTCATCGAAGCAAGTAAGAAATAGACGATTCAGCCGTGCAAAAGAGTATACAACACCCTACAACAAAGCTATAGTTTAGGCTAGGTCAAATAACTTAACAGAACCAGTCTCCATAACCTATTTTTACCAATAATATCTTCTCCAATAGTCAAATAGCTATGAGACCCACCAATCGGAGCACACGTGTAAAGGGTCTAGCATTAGCCATCTCCGTAGCAATAATTATTGTATCTCTGGTATCGGTCTTAGACTTTCTTAACAACCAGAATTATACGGCTGAGGAAGAAGTCAGAGCAGTCGCCAGCAGCATCGAGAGGTCCGTTTTGGAGCGAGATGAGGCGAAGTTTCTCAACACTATAGACCCTAAGGATGAAACATTCTTACAAGAGCAAAAGCAATGGTTCCACAGTCTAGACAGGTTTCCAACCCATAGATTCACTCTTCAACTATCCAACATGACTATCTCGAAGTCGAAGGCTGTTGCAAACCTTTCGATGACGTGGAGTATGGAGGGAGGGCCAGGGAATCAAACTGTAACCTATGAAGCGGCCTTTAATGAACGTGAGGGAAGGTGGTTCTTCTCAGGCCCGAACTTTCAGATAATGTTAGGGAGGCAGTTCATAATCCACTACTATCCTCAGCATAGAGACCTTGCCAACGACGTTCTTGAGAGACTTGACTCAGTGTTAAGAAGAGTCTCCGAAGAGCTCGACTACTACCCTAAGAATAGAATTCATCTAAAGCTCTACCCCAATGAAGATCTACTCAAATCCTCAATAAGCCTAGCGTATAATAGCGGTATATCAGGCTGGACTGAACCCGGAGAATCTATCAAGATCGTCATCCGTAGATCAGGAGGTGCTGAAGATATGAAGCCTATACTGGCTCATGAAATCGCTCATAGTCTAATGTACGAGATGGTGGGGGGACACGGCAGCATACCTTGGTGGCTCGACGAAGGGGTCGCCAAATATGCTTCTACACCCTTTCAGCCTTCAAATATTATGAAGCTTAACGAGATTGAGCTGAAGGAACAGGTCTCTAAGAATATGCTTCTAAACTGGAGTGAACTGGCTGATGAACGAAGTTTGCCTCAAGAGAAATATAGGATGGGCTATGAGCAGGGGTGGAGCTTTGTATCCTATGTGACAGGCCAGTTTGGGAGGGATGCAAGGAACTCGTGGCTTAAGGCTGTTGGATCTGATGATATAGAACCGGCTACTCTTCAAGTATTAGGCATGACCTTTCAAGAACTCGATGTTGATTGGAGAAGCTTCATAGCAACTACAAGCATATCCTAGCCGAAGCATCACTAGCCCTATTCGAAATCTAAACAGACACCATTTGATAAGTATCAAAAGATGTGTAGGGAAGCTTCCCGACGCTAAACATTAAAGTCGCTGGGGAATTGGATCAGATATATTGGCGACTGTAATATAAAGAGGCACTTCTTCATTAGCATCATAGCTAAGTTCAACTTTAGTTAGGTCGCTGTCAAGAAGTATGTCGATATTCTGATTTCAGAGGGCTACATCAACCTATTACAATAAGCTTGGAACTATCTGGGTTTGAATATGAGAAACTATTAATCAGACACTAACTCAACTTAGTTTAGAGGTTTTTTGGAATAGTATCCGAGAACGTAGTGCATTTTCAAGCATGCCACATAGCTACCACTAATTCCGTTAAACAGCACAAGCTAAGGAAGCTCATAGCATGGCTATCAGAGAAAGAGGGAAGGGGAATGGAATTCATCTCTCTCCACATACCTCAGAAGAAATCAATAGATGAGATAGTCGCAATCCTCAAGGAGAAGTCTGATTCTAAAGTCCTGAAATCTGATAGCGTTAATGTGCGTCTTCAAGTCGCCCGGCTCTGTAGAAATCCTCTGAGTAAAGAATAGGCTATATTGGTGATTCTTGCTGCGTTGTATGAGATTATTTTGAGTCTCATTTCGTTGTTTTGGGCCTTAGCCTTCACCGATCTGACTTCATCGCCCATTGTTCTCTTG
>DATBXD010000220.1:0-6537 GCA_036514475.1 Nitrososphaerales archaeon | reverse complement strand
TAGTGTACAATCCCATCTAGGCACATTCCCATCTACTGATGAAAGGAATAAGTCCAAAGTCTTCGTGCCCTAAATATTAACAGATAAGGATCGAGTATGGAGCTTATGGATTAACTCGTTAAACTTAATGTTATTAACATTAGCAATGCGAAAGTCTTATTTCCCAACGCTCAGATGTTAGATGTTGAATATGAAGCGTTTCGGGTGGTATGTTCCGGTTATGGTCGCTTTGCTTCTTGGCACTTTCTTAGATGTCAACCTCATCCCGGAAAACCGAGGCATTTATAGCTCTTAACCATATACAATACAGATAAAACTTGTCATTACCCCGAACCAAACATAGTTATTGCAGTCTGAAATATGATCAAATCCCAGTTCTTGTGTACTTCAAGTCTATACCGACGTGCATAAGTTCTCTAACAGGCCCAAAAAGGGAAATTCTTCATATCATATTCAAGCGCTTCCTTTTGGTAAGGGTAAAAAGATAGCGATCCCGTTAGAGGATTTTTGCTAAGCGGTATACCAACGAAAAATACAACAAAATCGAAAACTGGGGGAACGGTAAAGGATTACAAAATACAAAATATTAACATGAGGTAGGCCTTCTTAGAGGCGTCATTTTGTGAGGTTTTAGATGTTAGTTATAATGATCTTTCATGTGGATAGGTTTAGACTTTTTTATAAGATCATTTTCTTCCTCTATAGAACACGTAGATGGCTGCACCGATGACTATTGTAAGAAGAGTGATCAACACAACGGATATCTGAAACTGCAGTAACATCAAGAAAGAAGAAATAGCGCCAAGAACTGCTGTTACTGGGATATTTCCAATACGAAAAGGCGTTTTGAATCCGCTCTTATCATTACGTTTGCTACGACTTAACACAATTACAGACAGATTTATTGCTAAAAAGACTAGAAAGAGCATCAGATTAGTTACATTGGCTACAATATCTATGTCAGCTAACAGTGCGAAGGGAATTGATGCAGCAGTAACTAGTAGAATGGCCACCCAAGGTGTTCCGCGTCGGGTTAGGACTCTTGCTACGATAGTTGGAAGCGACTTTTCCTTAGCCATACCATAGGCGATTCTAGAAGTTGCCGTCATGATGATTAGAAGTGTGTTTGAAATAGCAATAAGAGCTATCACAGACATGACTGATGCAGCCTGTTCTCCTTGAGCAATCAGCACCACATCGGAAAGTGGAGCTGTGGATACAGAAAGTTTGTCATATGGCATTATGCTTACAACCGATATCGAAACAAGGACGAAGAGCAGAGTTGAAATGATAAGCGACAGAATTATGGCTCTTGGGAGTGTCTTTGCAGGGTCACGTGTTTCCTCTCCTATTTTGGCGATACTTTCAAAGCCTATGAATGCGAAGAATATCAAAGCTGTAGCTGTAAGTATACCGTTGAAACCCATAGGTGATTCAAAATAGTTCACTGAACCCCAGAATCTTGCCCCAAAAAACACGACTATGACAAGTCCTAGGACCTCTATTATTGTCATTACAGCATTTAATCTAACTGTATCGCGCACCCCAAAAAGATTGACAAAGGTAACCATGATAATGATGAAAATAGCTGCTAGAGATTCAGGTATGTTAATGTAAGATATTAGATACCCTGCAAAACCAAGTGCAATCGCTGAAGCCGATATGATACCTGAAGCAAGAACCAGCCAACCAATTATGAATGCTGGGAAGTCTCTGCCAAAAGCTTTCTTGACGTACATGTACTCTGCAGAGCTAACTGGGAAGATAGATGAAAGTTCTGCGTAGCTCAACCCCGTAGAAGCTGCTATTATGGCTGCAAGAATAAATGAAAGCCAAATTGAGTTGCCTGCTAGTCCGGCACCTTCACCGATTAAAGCATAGATGCCCGCTCCAACAATCATGCCCACTCCGAAGGTGACTGCGCCAAAGAGCGAAATCTCTCTTTTGAGTAAACCAGAAGAGCCCATCTTTCTTCCTCAGTCTCCATTAAATATGCTGGTATTATCTAATTGCTTATAGAGAAGTCATAAGATCAAAGTTGAGCGGTGCCAAGGTCTAAATCATTACTTGTTATGTATAGCGAATGGGATTGGTTGAAGAAAAAATTATGTTTCGTATTTTCAGGATTTTTATACATGAGAATCTTCTTTCATTTCTGTCACAGTTTTAATATCGTTAATTCGTTTGAGCTCTTCTATAGGTATCATAAGTTCTCTAGCAAGCGGTTCTAAATTGACTTGCTTTTCGCCTTCTCCACTGCTGCTGATTATTTCTTTAACACAGTCATCATATTTGAAGGTGATTCTACCTTTCCAGCAACGGTCATAATGCTCACGTATTATAGCCGCTATACCTCTTGATGGTATTCGATATCCTTTTTTCGTAGGTTCTTTTTCACCGGTAACTTCTGGAACTCCGATTAGAACAATTTTATCATCGACAACCATATACCTCATATCGTTTACAAGCACACAATTGTTGTACCTGACTTCCGCACCGCTTTTTGAGTATAGATAGCCGATATGTAATCTGTCAGGGAACTTAGGCACAAGAAACCTTACTGAAACATTTCTCTGCTTGAGATTTCCAATTGCCTTAATAATGCTATTAACTGCCTGTGACTCTTCCCCTTCTGGCCTGCTTCCAGTTATGCATCCGAAAACGCTTTTCTCGGCTTCTTGAAGCGAGCTTATGACTTCATTAAAGTATTCTTGTCTGCTTAACACCTTAGTAGCTCTACCCATCTCTGTAATTAGTTTCTGTCGACTTCGTTCTTCCTTTAAATGCAAAGTGAGCAGATAAATTGTAACAATAATTAGAAAAAGCTCTACAAGTAAAAGCGCAAGTTCAACACTTAACATGCAGTAAATGGAAATATTGATAATTAAAAATCTTCCGTGTGATTTTTAATATCATTCAAGATTGGAAAACAACTTAAACAATATAGCAAGTTTCAAATTATTTCTCTCTCAAAATTGGGTATTGATCATCTTTTATTCAACTATATTAGAGAATAGTATTCTAACAAAATAAGCTCAGTAATCTGGCCCGGATGTTTTAATCACTATCTGGATCGTAAATTAGGATTATATGCTCCATTTGTTATACGATCAGGATTAATGTTTTACATCAAGGTGAGCAAACAATAACCCGTAATGAAAATAGTTCCAAAAGCTGACTCATACCCGATAAATTAATACCTATTTTAGGGGAATCTCCCAATGAGCTCCTTTCTAAAGACTTACAAGGAAATGCAGAACAATCTATTTCTTAGCTTTACAAAGGTAAAGGTAAATGATATTATAATAGTGGTCCATCCATTGTATGCAGTTGTTGAGATATAACCTATGAAGAAACCAAGAAATAGTCATAAAGAAGAAAATACGAGTAAGACGATTACCATAGTAGTAATTATTGCATTTATTGTTGGAGTAGGCGGATTGATATTTTTCTTAACAGGAGCTACTAAGGCTGATACGGCCGGAGTGCAAATCCCTTCGTATGCATATGCGACACCAGAATTAACTCAAGCATATGTTACAGCAGTAAAACTTGGTGATTTGTTTGAGCATATGCCTTGTTACTGTGGTTGTGATAATATGGTGATGGGCGCCACTACACTAAGACATAAACATCTACGAAACTGCTTCATAAGAGATGATGGTTCATTTGAACCGCATGCAGCTGGTTGCAACACGTGTGTTGATATTGCAAATCAGGCATATGATATGTACAAGAATAATTATAAACCTATAGATATTAGGAATGCTATAGATCAAAGATACTCAACTGGACAGTATCCTCCACCAACAAAAACACCAATGCCCCCAGTTTAGAAGCAAGAAGGGCGAATCTAGTAGAAATGGATTGACGTAGCCTAATTGGATAATATGACTTCTACATATTCGATTAATTAAACGTAGTTTGATCCGAAGGGATCCAACGCGTTTACGAGGCGAGATATGGGCTTTAAATCCCTCTAAAACAAAATGAAAGTGGTTTCTTAAAATGGATTTGGAATAGCAGGCTTAGTCCCATAACTCTAACAATTCTTAACGAAATCTTGAGGTAATTTCTATGCCAAACATAGTTAAGCTAGTTATGGGACGAAGCCGGAATAGCATATTCGTGACCTAGAAATTTTGCGTGATCGCACTGTCAAAGATGGATAGACTTTACCCTATTGAAAATTATGGTGATTACTTTTTAACTAGAATGTAACCACTTTGTTCCCAACTGATCATTCCTTCCTTAAGATTCAAGATATTGGTATACCCGTTCTTCACAAGCTCATCGGATGCAATTCCACTCATGCTTCCACTTCTACAATATACCACGATCTTCATGTTCTTATCAGCTGGTATCTGCTTACCAATGCTCTCTGATATTTTGTCGTAGGGGATGAAGAGATCGGTACCATTGATTTCACCTATATAGGGAATGTGTACATTAATGAGGAGAAAATCCTTGTTTACTAACATGGCATTTAGATCCTTACTGGAGATGTCTCGGTATTCCAATTTGTTAGGCGACTGAGCGATGGGTTGCTGAGTCAGAAACATGTAAAGGACACCGATAACCAGCGCCACAGTAACAGTAGAAAAAATAATCAGGCGAGTTCTCTTCATATGTTCAATGAAGTTTCCGATGCCTATAAACTTGTCAAATTCCTTTTTACTCTGATATCTTCTGAGGAAAAGATACGCCTAATCCGTTTTGAGTTAATTTCATCAATTTCAAACCAACGTTTCATTATTTGATTTGATTGAATATCAGATCACATCAGGCAACTCTTGGAAATTCTCTGATTCGTATATGTTAAACAAACGTTAATTGGTAAATATCGACTTTTCCATTTATATCTCGCTACTAGAGTCATGCGAATAATCTCCTCAATATCATGCTGAAGTCGCTGAAAATTCTACCACGGGGAATTAATAATTTAAACCAGATCATGATGTTATCTGGCTGTTAGAGTATGAGTCAATCTATGTTGCGTTTCTGAGGAGAGTAGAATTGATGCTTACTCCAGTAAGTATCCGTTTAAAAGATAGTTTACAAAAAGTATGATTATTATTCGGTGACAGTTACCTTAACATCGTTAATTCTTATGATGAAGTGTTGACCCGTACTAGCGTCAATTAATTTAGCGTAAACCGTAATTATGTAAGTTTCTGGCATAACGTCGACTAGAATAACAGGGTCCTCTATGGCTTTCCAGTGCAGCCCTTTACTGCTAGTCCAAGTTTCCCCTAATTTGAAAACTTTGTTTGAGTCATTACCATAGATTTGCGTTTCAAAGCCGTAAACCTTTTGACCCATTTGCATATTAACATCGAACCCGACAACCGGGTCGATAAAATTGGATGTGTTCGCGAAATTATCTAGAGTTATCTTAAGGTAGATGTCACCCGCATAGTGAACACGTCTCAAATTCAACTCAGCTATCAAATTAAACCCCGAAATAGTTTCATTGTATATACTGGGAGCGTATGAGACTCCTGTCGTTGTTGTGCTATAATTCTTAGTTACCGATTCATTCCCAGATGAGAAAAAATTAGATCTAAATAATACGAGTGTAGAAAGGGAAACAATTATGATTAATGAACCTAGTAAAATAAGCTTAGATTTATTCATATCAAGTGCTTTTGAAAAGGACCTATTTAGTCAGTTCATTTTAAGATTGTAAAGTTCAAACTATCTGGAGAATTCAATAACATTATTGAATAAAAAACCATTATAGTCAAGGAAAAATACTCAGCAACAACCAAGACTAAACCCTTGAGCAAAGTTCTAACAAGTTTCACATTTTTGGTGTAAGATTTTACGAAACCTTGGGTCGGTTAATGCTTTATATATCAAATCACGATTCTTTTCTCAATTTCAGACATACGTATCGATTTTCTCTAGGGTGTTGATTGCGTGTACACATTATATATTTTTTTATTATTTCTAATTCTGCATTTAAATCGGCTGCATTATTCCAAATGGGTTGCCTTCTGGATCTATCGCTACTGCGATCCAACCTATACCTGGAATCTCCTGTTTGGGAAGGATAATTCTGCCTCCGAGTTTCTCAATCTTTTTACTGTATTCATCGACTGATTCAACTGAAATGTAGTTTAATGGCTTCTCATCTTTCTCTTTCTTTCCCATACCTCCGTTTACCCCTGATCTTAACGGCTGTCCTTTTTCGTCATCTGGAACTGTATGAATAATCCAGTATTCCATCCCAGGTCCAGGCCATTTCTCAATCTTCCAACCAAAGACATCAGCATAGAACTTTCTCATTTTTGCAATATCTTTAGCTGGGATATCGAAATGAATAATTGTATGATCCAATTAATACACCTATTATATTATAGGGCTTCTAAATATAAATTGATTTCGAAACCACGGCTCTGTAGAAATCCTCTGAGTAAAGAATAGGCTATATTGGTGATTCTTGCTGCGTTGTATGAGATTATTTTGAGTCTCATTTCGTTGTTTTGGGCCTTAGCCTTCACCGATCTGACTTCATCGCCCATTGTTCTCTTG
>DATBXD010000219.1:0-7671 GCA_036514475.1 Nitrososphaerales archaeon | reverse complement strand
CAAGAGAACAATGGGCGATGAAGTCAGATCGGTGAAGGCTAAGGCCCAAAACAACGAAATGAGACTCAAAATAATCTCATACAACGCAGCAAGAATCACCAATATAGCCTATTCTTTACTCAGAGGATTTCTACAGAGCCTGTTCTATTGGTGTGTTGCATAATTTCAAATTTCGTCATTTGTTTATCTAAAACGTACATTTAAATGTGTTAAATGTTAGTTTGTCTAATTATTATTTGTGATCAGAGTCATAGCAAGACTATTTCCATAAGTCATGCAACATAGCATGTTCTATTTATTACCTTACTACAGTATGAAGAAGCTCGCTCCATATGATTATTGATTTTGACATTTTGTGCATTGACAAGCTGATATATGAGAGCGAGAGTGGAAATAGGAATTTGCAATACAATCATTCTAGTGGAATCGAAAGAAAAATATAGAAAAGAAGCAAAAATAATAACTTTGACCTTAATATAGTAAAATATATCAGGATTTAAATTTCAAATTAATTTATTTGACATTCGTTCAAGAATTGGAAGAATAAGATTAAGATTTTTCTCCTTAATAACATAATCAGTTTGTTCTTCAACATACTTTGAAGAATTAAATGCTATACTAACACTAACTAGATTTAGTAGTTTAATGTCATTTGCTCCATCGATTACTGCAACCATATTCTCTTTTTTCTCTCCAATACCATTAATCAAACTTCTTACAGCAGCCGACTTGTCAGCACCCACTTTAATGTCCATTGTTTGTAATCTTCCATTTATGAATATCAATTCATTTCCAAAAACATAATCTAGATCTAATTCTTTTGCAACTCGATCAGATAACATTGTAGGTCCACCTGAAACTGCAACGATAGTCCATCCCGATTCTTTTAATTTTCTACACACTTCTTTAGCTCCTCGCATATATGGAAGGTTGTTACAAACTTGGAGACACATCTCATATGGTGTTTTCTTTATCTTTTCAAGTCTTTTGATTAATCCCTCAGTCCAATCAATCTCACCTCTAATTCCCTTAAAGGTAATATCCGCTATTTCATCCTCTATCTTGAGAATTTTTCCTAATTCCGGAAAGAATTCTGCGTCTATGAGCACACCTTCAATGTCAAAAATGATTATCATTGAATCATCTACCGTGAAATCTGTCTATACATTTACAAACTAAGCTACCAAAATATGTGAATATATGTATGTCTGACAGGTTCTCACAAGTATTGGGGGCTTTTGTGTCATACATTTATGGATTTAGTTCAGAAGACTATAATAGTCGTTTATGACATTAATAGTTAAATTATGAAAAATCGATTACTCTTTGGTGGGTATAAATGTTAAAGAGCAGAATAAAGAATAAGAAATTAGATATACATGAAGAATATTCGGATGTAAACGTATTTGGCGGAGTTGGCAATTTAACACATATCCATAAGGGTATTGATTGGATGCTTCCAATAAAATACACAATATTAGTACCAACTCAAAATCGAAGAGGTGTACATATGAGTAGATTGGTAGCTGCTGCACAAAAGAATAGTGAAGGTGATCGTGTAGAAAATTCTATGCGTGAGATTTGTAAAGAAGTTAATCAAACTCAACCAGAATGCCAAGTTATGTGTACAATACAATATCCGCATAAGGATCAATTCATACCTATCACGATAGTTTTAAATGAAATTGGTAACATTCGTTACACATTTCAAAGAACTGGAATTACTGCATGCCCTTGTAGTAAGCAGTTAGTAGGAATTGGACATATGCAGCGCACAATATTAAAATTAAAGATGGTGAGTAAGAAAATACAAGATTTTGACTTGGTTGCGGAGAAAATGGGTGAATGTTTCTCCACCATCCCAAAGGAACATCTCAAAAGAGAAGATGAAGGTGAAAAAATAATGGAAGCACAATCAAAACCAAAGTTTGCCGAGGATGTTGTAAGATCATGTCTAAAATATTTTCCAAATGCTACATCTATTAAAGCAAGATCTCTAGAATCTATTCATCTTCACGATGCCGTAGCTTATTGGAGTAAGAAGATAAATGAAGAATCTAGATAAAGATAATCAAAGGTAGCTATTAACCCTAGACGGTTACATAAATACAAATTTTCAAAACTAAAATAAAATACCAAAGAAAAATAGCGAGAAGAGTTTTGAATTAGTCAAGCTATCCACTTAATTATGAATATTCTATTAATGAATTAATTGTATAAAATTTGATTATTTCACTGATGTCAATTTAGGTGCGGTCGCCGGGATTTGAACCCGGGCTACCAGCTTGGGAAGCTTCCACGGTCTTACCTTGATGTCCTAACCAGGCTGGACGACGACCGCAAGTCTTTTGTCATTAGTTGAAGATAGTAAAAAAACTAATCTATCTTATTATTAGATTATATTTATGGTTATACTATTTATATTAATTGAAGTCAAAGAGATATTTATCTTTTAGAGTACCATAATGTGTGTCATTCTAAGTCATATAAATTGTAACTTTGAACGGTCAAAATAACAAATGTTCCAGAACCAGATAGATACTGCGATATGCTTAGATTACGGTGTTTCATCTTGTAATCTAATTTACCCAATAATCTTTTAAAACAGACCTTGCTGATGTTAGGTGTTAGTTTTGCCAAAGAAGAGAAAAAGTAGAGGAAGATCAAAGGGTGGAAAAGGAAAAAGCGATCAGATTCAATGTAGTAACTGTGGAACACTTGTACCTAAGGATAAAGCAAAGAAAGTTACTTCCAGAGTTACATTAGTAGAACCAATGTTAGCAAGAGAATTACGCGCAGCTGGTGCCTACATTGCTGCTTCGACAACGGTAAAATATTATTGTGTGTCTTGTGCAGTTCATTATGGTCACGTAAAAGTAAGAGCAAAAAGTGAAAGAAGAACGCGCTAGTATTACTTATTAACAAATTTATTTCTTCAATTCAGTAATAATAAATACCATTCTTTGTATATAGGTAATGATAGTTAAGATTAGAATTAGGATTATACCAAAATAAGGGTATCCAATAATACTTGCAATTGCTAGAATAATGAGTCTTTCAGCTCTTTCACCAATTCCTATACCTGATAGTTTTATATTCAATGATTCACCTTTAGCTCGAGCATAACTCACCATTAATGAAAGTGAAAGTGTTGAAAAGATCACCAAAGGATCACCTATCTTACTAAGAAGAATTCCACCATAAATTATTACTTCTGAAATGCGATCAAAATTAGAATCAATAAATGAACCATAAAGAGATACTGATTTAGTCAACCTAGCCACAGTACCATCTATAATATCAAAAAAGCCCGAAACAAATATCAGAATTCCCCCAATAACCCAACCTCCAAGAATACCTGAATAAGCTAATCCGGATAAAACTGCGAAAAATAGACCAATAAGGCTAAATCCTGTTGGAGAAATCTTTGTCAAAACAAAAATTGAAGCTATTTTATTAAGAATTGGTTCAATTGAAATACGCATTTTATTTAGCAAACGCTCTCATTCTTCAGTGTAATACAACAGATTATATATATGATAAGATTTAATGGATAATGACTGGCTTGGGTAAAATATCTAAAGGAATAAACTGCTCAGTAAAGGGCTGCAGTCAAACGGCAGTAAGATCTCTAAGTAAGAATAAGATTTCAAGTGGTTCATTAGAAATTGTTGGAGATAGAAGAGCATATCTATGTCAAGATCATTATAAGGAATGGAAGAAAAGCTACAAGAAGCAAGAAGATCTTGAAAGAGTACGCTGGCAATAGATATTTATCATTTAGATTTACTGCAGCGTAGAAATTAACACAAAGGTATAATCATAATGGGATAAATCACGTATATTGACATATTCATTGATCAATCAAGTAGAAAAGAAGTACAAGACTCTAGATGTGAAAAGATGAAGAATATTGTAAAATATAATTTCCTATTGAAATTATTAAAGCATTTTTTCAATTAAAGCTATTAGTTCTGGATTCTCACCCAATATCCCCCCTTGACGATAGTGTCGTCTGGTTGATTTCTTAAACCCACCTTTTGGAGGACACAGATTAAATCTGGGTTTTAGAAGCGATATCTTACTTATTTGCATTTTAGAATTGGATAAGTTTTCTGCTAGTTCATCTAAATTGCTTACTCCTATGGAATCAACATCACTTTCCTTGATAGGTTTCCATCCTTCAACTTTACCACGTTGTTCTAACATTTTCTTAATCACTGAAGGCGAAGATTCACACCAAGAAACGTGATCTTTGGTTTTTTGCAGCATACCACGATAAGATGGTGTATCTGGAATTATTGTTGCATTGAATCGTCGAGATATGTTAAGATCATTCAAAGCTTGTTTAACGTCGCTTGAAATGTTTATTGTGCCTCTCATGTTAACAACTAGAATACTTTTAGCCATATTCTTATCACTCTGAAATTACATTTATGCCATGAATTTTCTGTAATGAATCGTATAAAGCATATGCAACTGAAGATACAGTACTTGTTGAACCAGATGTCCTAGACCAAACATCTTGAACGCCTGCCAATTTGAGTAGGCTTTTTACAGTTTTGCCTGCAACTAATCCTAATCCTCTCGGTCCAGGTATTAATTCGACTCTAACACTCCCTCCTTTTCCACTTGTTTTGAAAGGTATAGAGTGATACCGCCCGCATTTGCATTCCCAACTTCCACAACCAAGCTTAACAGGAAGAATATTCAGTAATGCATTGCTAGTTCCTTTATCTATAGCTAATTTCATTTGCGGAGCTTTACCTCTTCCTACTCCAAACCAACCATTTTCGTTACCAACTGCTACTATAGCGACAAACCTTGTTCTCTCACCAGCATCGGTTTGTTTCTGAACTATCCCTGCACCAGCAACTTCACTCTTTATATCTGGAATAAGAGTCTTCACGATTTCAGGTTCTTTTATTTTCCATCCATTTTCAAATATTTCATCCATTGAAGTTACTTTTCCACTAGAAACAAGCAATCCTAGCCTTGTTCTCGGAGTCCAAATCTTTACTTCTTCATATCTTTCTCTTTGAGCCATTCTATTTATCACCATAACTTGAAATAATTTTCTTCCTTATCTCTTCAAAATGTTTAGGATAGTCTTCGGGTCTTAATCCATTACTTAATAATTTAGAAAATCGACTTTCATATGATTTCTTATCTTCATCCAAAAGAGATTTAGCATAAGATGAAATATGTTGTCCTTGTATTCTGGTTTCATCTGGAAATGATTCCTCATTAGCAGGTATTGATACACCTGAATCAACAATACCCTTCAATATTGCTGATATTCTTGAAGCGTGCATATATCTTTCAATCCCTGTGTATAATACAGCTTCACTAACGTCTGATTTTAGGGCTTTATAGCCGGATAGTAAGCCAATCAAATAGGCAGCAGGTAAACTTTTTCCTGATCCTTTCCAGCCCATTTTATTCAGTTGATTTGAATTTGTTGATGAGAGTATGTTATCACCTTTGTTTGTAGGTTTTGAATATTGTACAATTATATGTTTTCCAGTTACACGAGGTGAAACAAACACACCGCGATTTAGTAACAAACTCTTTCTTTTCTTATAATCAGTCTTACCTTCTAATCTCCTTCTAAGTCTGTATACATGTCTAAACACAGTCATGATTTCTACATTATCTCCTATGTTGCTTAATTATAGTTTCCATATGTCGTATTGACCTTATTTGGCCACCTTTGATTTGCCGATATAAATCATCAAATATTTTCCCAGTTATTTCGCCTCTATCTCGCATAACCTTTATTCTACTTCTTAATGATCTAACTTTTGTAACCCAGATAGTCTTCTTCCCCCTCCGAGCACCTTTTGCACCTTTCTTTGAGCCTGGACCTCGACCTCTTTTCTTAATATTTGCCGTTATTTTTTTGACACGACCTCTTGAAACACCTTTTTTAGGTTTTATCTGAATAACGCCTTTAGCAAACAGTTCTTTTATTGACTCTCTGGTAATAGCATCAAGTATTTCTTCAGAAGCTTCAGGGTCAAGCTTTAATCTATTTTTACCAACTTTTAAGACGGATGCTGCAATCCTTTTTTTTGTTGAAAGATCCATTTATTATCACTAAATTAATCTTTATTTTCTTTAGCCTTTGATATACAAGGATTTAGGACTTTTAAACCTAATTTATTTGCTCTTACTAATATCTCCATTCTTTTTCTTACTCCAAGAGTTGACGAGAACCTAATAGCATCCGTTCTTGGATTTAGTCTTTCTATTTCAGAAACAGTATGCACCAAAATATCCCTCAACCCGGATGGATGTAATCCCTTTGCTATGTTTGGACCTCCATATCCAACTTTGACTCTAACTGGCCATCCTTTAACCATTTTTCTAACTTTATGATCTTTACCCTTGGGCCGTCTCCAAGTTGGTTTTAATTTCGCATATCGCCAACTTTCAGGTCGAACAAAAGCCGGTCTATTTTTACTGTACTCAGCCCTCAATGATAGTATGCCAATTAGATTATTTGGGTTCATGTTTTCTTTGTCAACCGAATCTTTACTAACGTCAATTGCTACATTTGATACTTTATCAACATTACTAGTTGGTTCTAAGTGTACTTTTTTAGGTTCAATGATACTTTTACTTTTCTCTTCTTTTATCATATACATATACACCATCGAGGAAAACCCTCAAATCTTTGTTCTTAACTTTAGTAGCTTGTTCAATATTAGCCGCCGTTTGTCCTACATCATAAATGGATATTCCCTTGACTATAATATCATCTTCTTTAACTTCAATTTTTGAATTACCAATTATTTGTGCTATTCTTGGAGAACGTTCACCATAGAAATTTTCAATATGAACCTGATTGCCTTTTACTTTGACAGTTATGGGAAAATGTGCAAAAACTATCTTTAATTTGTATGTGAACCCTTTTGTTACACCAATAATCATATTCTTGATAAGAGATTTTGAAGTAGTTGTAGTAGAGATATGCTTCTTTCTATTGCTAAATGATTTAATGATTACAATGTTATTATTAATAGATACTTCAGCAATGATTTTGCTAAAATCTTTACTAACCTTGCCAAGAGGACCCTTTATTTCCATTAAATTATTATTTAGATTAACATTTACACCATTGGGTATTTCTACTCGTTCTTCATGTAATTCTTTCAAACTAGTAGACGTAACCAAGTAGTCTTCCCCCAACACCTAAATTCTGAGCCTCAATATGGGATACTACGCCTTTGGGTGTTGAAATAAGGAGTATTCCTACACCAACTGCGGGTAGATACTGTCTTTCCCATCTATCGTAGCCATCTTTCTTTACGCTAAACCGTGGTGATACTACACCACATTTATTTATTCGTCCAAGTAATTGCACACGTAACTTCCCGAATAAGCCATCATCGATGAATTCAAATTCACCAATGTACCTGTTCTTCTGCATTGTTCTAAGTACCTCACTAGCTAGTTTAGAAGAGGGAATTACTATACATTCTTTCTTATGTCTTAGCTCATTATTGTACATAGTTGAAAACATATTTGGTAAGATTTGTTTTGCTGCCATAATGACACCTAACTATATTTCTTAAATCCTATCTTCTCGGCCACATCTCTGAAACACTGTCTACAGAGCATAAGATTGTACTTCTGAATCATTCCTGTGTAATTACCGCACCTTTT
>DATBXD010000218.1:0-12753 GCA_036514475.1 Nitrososphaerales archaeon | reverse complement strand
AAAAGACATAGAAATACTTGAGCATGATTTAAAGCACTATGAAAAAGCGATGGAGCGATTCCGAGTCAAACCAGTCCAGCCATCCACAACCAAAACCCAGCAACCCCAAGAAGCTGAAAAAGTATAAGCTTTGGAAAGTAGGCAATATTATAACAAGTCAAATTACAGGTAACGATGAGTGGTATAAATGAGTGATTATCTTCATAAAAGGTGGATACATTCACACTTAACACATTATATCTCACACTAGATTTAAGACTCATAATTGCAAACACTTTTACACTTGAGATTAGTAAAGCATTAGGTGAATAAGATAGGGATATAATTATGGCAATAGTAAAATTCGCGCTACCCAAAGGGTCGCTTGAAACCGCAACATTTCAATTTCTCGCCCAAGCAGGATACATTATTTCAGGCGGCTCTAGAACATATCGTCCTAGAATAAACGACCCTGATATTGCACTTAAAATACTAAGGCCTCAGGAAATACCGATTTACGTATCTGAAGGAATAGAGGATATAGCCATAACTGGAGAGGATTGGATATCTGAAACAAAGGCAGACGTAGAAATACTCGCTAATCTAGAGTACGGTAAAGTCAGACTCGCTGCAGCCATACCAAAAACGATGGCTGCGAACTCGCTTTCAGAAGTATTAGAAGATCTCTGGTCGAAGAAAAGAGAAACCAGAATCTCAACAGAATATCTTAAGATATGCGCAGACTGGGTTAAGAAGAACCCGACTTACAAAGCGAAATACGGAGATAAAGATCCTATGATTATTACACCTTGGTGGAGGATAGGGGAAAATCCCAAAGTCAGCATCTTTCTTTCATTTGGCGCAACAGAAGCTAAACCACCTGAGGTGGCTGACATAATTCTAGACGTAACAGAAACAGGGTCCACCATTGAAGCAAACAATCTCAAAGAAATAGAGACTATCATAGAATCCCATGCAGTGCTCATCGCAAACAAGAAGACAATGAAAGATCCAGTGAAAAGAGAGAAGATATATGATATCCTTGCACTGCTAAAAGGCGTAGTCGCAAGTAGGAAAAACATACACATATTCGTAAACGTTAAGAAGGAAAATCTTCAGAAACTTCTGACAGAGCTACCGGCACTGAAAAAACCTACAATAAGCCTATTATCAGATGAGAACTGGGTATCAGTTAACACAATCATCGAGAAGCAACATCTCCTCGAATTACTACCCACATTAAGAAGACTAGCCCAAGGGCTAGTTATTCACGAACCTAGACAAATTCTTCACTTGTCAGAAATACCTAATGGTGACGAAAGTGGAGCTTGACTTTCAGATACGCCTCATAGAGATCAAAAATTCAAACATTAAGAAAGAAGTTTCAAAACTGCGTTCAAGAACACCGATACCTCCTCAAGTCGACAGAATAGTCAAGAAAATCCTAAAAGACGTAGAAGCATCAGGAGACAGAGCTGTCTTCAACTACACCCAGGAATTAGATGGAGTAAAACTAGACAGCAGTAACGTCAGAATCTCAAAAGAAGAGGTGGAAGAAGCATACCTCAAAGTTTCTAAAGACCAGATAAAAGCCTTGAAGTTCGCCAAAAGCAGATTAGAGAAACTCGAGAAAATAATAATGCGAAAAGAATTGAGCATCATAGATGAAAACGATCTAAGCATCAACCAAAAATTCATCCCAATAAGAAGCGTAGGATGTTACATACCTGGTGGAAAAGCAATCTACCCGAGCTCACTTCTAATGACGGTGATACCTGCAAAAGTAGCTGGAGTCAACAGAATAGTTGTGACTTCACCCCCAAGAAAAGACGGTTCAATAGCCCCACTGACGCTTGCAGCCGCTGACATCTGCGGCGTAGAAGAGTTCTACAAAATAGGAGGAGCTCAAGCAATAGCATCGTTAGCATATGGAACAGAGACAGTGAAACCTGTTGAGAAAATCGTTGGTCCAGGAAATATATATGTAACAGCAGCTAAGCTAAACGTGTCTAATATAGTGGATATTGATCTTCCAGCCGGCCCGAGTGAACTCCTAATAATCGCAGATGAAACGGCCAACCCATCATTCATTGCAAGGGACATGATTTCACAAGCAGAACATGGAAACGACAGCGTTTGCGGATTAATAACAGACTCGCCTAACTTAGCTAAGAAAGTCATCAGATTAATAAGAACCAACTTGGATGAAATACAGCGCCGAGAAATAATAGAAAAATCTCTAATGGAAAAAGGATTCATCGCAACATGCAACAAAATCAATACCGCTGTCGAGTTTTCAAACCTATACGCACCTGAACATTTAGAGATAATGACTAGAAACCCAGGAAGAACCGCAATCGGAATCACTTCAGCCGGACTCGTACTAATAGGGAAATACACACCGTCAGCAGCCAGTGACTACTGCATAGGCACAAACCACGTGCTGCCCACAGGAGGCTACGCACGAACAAGGTCAGGGCTTTCATCGTTAGATTACATGAAGAGAATAGAATTCGTAGACTGCTCAAAGAAAGCTTTGAGCAAAATTAGAAAATCAGCGACAGTACTAGCTTCATCTGAAGGATTATTTAATCACAGCCTAGCAATAGAAGAACGATTCAAAACTGATGCCTAATGAAGAAGGAAGATTACAAGCGAATAACAGTAAACGGTGCCCCAGCATACATTCTTAGAGAAGGAGTGGAAAACCTCAGAAAAGTATCGACGTTACTATTTGATTGCGACGGAGTGTTGATAGACGCCCGTGATTCGTATAACCGCTCAATCAGCAGAACTGTTTCATACTTAGCGAATGAACTACTTAAAACGTCTTTACCGGAGAAATACATATCAGACAGTTTACTTTTCAATTTCAGAAAAAGTGGAGGATTTAACAACGACTGGGACACTTCATTCGCGATTCTTCTATATCTTTTCACAAGACTTCCCAAAGAAACCCTAACAAAATACGAAAAACTCAACCGAATTCTTCAAGATTCCAAGTCAAGTGAACTAATAGATAGAATCATAAAAGCCAAGAAACTACTTCAAGACGCAAAAAAATCAGATGAAAACCCTCAGATTATCATTAGAGGCCTAAACATGCTAGCAAAAAAAGCAGACAAGAGAGGACTAGCATCAATGGAAGAGATGTTACTTAGAAAACATCTAAAAGAAGCGTCAAAAGGTTTCTACAAATTAATGTTATACCCAGAAAGAATTGGAGTAAGCACTGTAAGTACTGTCTTTGAGGAAATGTTTCTAGGGCCAGAACTGTTCAACAGAAAATACGGCGTTAAGCCAATCTTCTTAAATAATGGGCCAGGTCTTATTGCCAACGAAGAACCAATTGCTACTGACAGCACTTTAACAACTTTTACAGAAACCTTCGGAAAGAATTGTTTAGGAATAGTCTCAGGTAGGTCATATGTGACGGCGCAATTCACGTTAGGAGACAAATTGAAAATGTTTAGCAAAAACCTGACAGTATTCATAGAAGATGAGATAACATTAGCACTTGACAAAGGTGACTATGAAATTATTAAAAAAATAGGGAAGCCAAATCCATACGGCTTGCTGAAAGCAGAGAAGAACGCGCCTAAAAATGGAAAAATACTGTACATAGGCGACTCAAAGGAAGATATTATTATGGTAAAGCAAGCTAACAAATCCATAAATAGATTTATCTCAGCAGGCGTTTATGGATGCTCACACCAACAGAAGGATATTGTAGATCTATTCATTGAAAGCGGAGTATACCTTATAACGAAGTCAGTTAACGATTTTGATAGATTATTAGAAACTATAGCAGGTGGAGAAAAATGAGAACCGCGAAAACTAAACGTAAAACCCTTGAAACAACAATAACAATAGAAGTAAACTTGGATGGAGGAGGAAGATGCGAATCTGACACTGGTATAAGATACTTAGATCACATGTTAAACACACTGGCTAAACACAGTTTAATCGACTTGAAAGTGAAAGCAACTGGAGATCTCAAACATCATGTAGTTGAAGACACCGCAATAACGCTAGGCGAAGCCATTTCGAAATCACTAGGAAACCGATTTGGCATAACGAGATTTGGATACGCAACAATCCCCATGGATGATTCACTAGCATCATCAAGCATAGACCTCGTTAAAAGACCACATAGTCAAATCAACCTTAAAATTGAGCGTGAAACGGTGGAAGATATGACCAGAGAAGATATTCAACATTTCTTACAATCACTCTCCCAATCACTGGAAGCAACAGTCCACCTGAAAACAGAATACGGAGAAGACGACCACCACAAGGTCGAAGCATCTTTTAAAGCCTTGGCAATAGCATTAAGACAAGCTATGATGATAGACCCTAGAAGAAAAACTCCGCCAAGCGCAAAAGGCGTAATGTAACAATGCCCAAGATAGGAATAATAGACTATGGCGCAGGAAACTTATTCAGTTTAAAAAAAGGCTTAGAGCAATGTAACGCCGAAGTAGAGATCATTGAGAGATTCTCGAAAAAGACAAGTCTCAACGGGGTGATTCTACCAGGAGTAGGCAACTTCGGGTCAGCTGTTAAAAAATTAGAGAAATCAAGAGAAGAACTGGTTAAGATTATTAAAAACGGCTTGCCTTACCTTGGCATCTGCTTAGGAGCTCAACTGATATTCGAAAAAAGCGAAGAAGACAAAGGATTCGGACTATCGCTTCTTGAGGGAGAAGTGGTAAGACTCCCCTCAAGTGTAAAAGTACCGCACATGGGTTGGAACACCCTTGAAATTACACGAAATAACGAGCTTCTTAATGACATTGAAGACGGATCATGGGTATATTTCGTTCACTCCTACTACCCAAAAGTGAAAGACTCTACAGCAATAGCCGTTTTCACTGACTACGGAGTAAAAGTCCCGTCAGTAATTGCTAAAAACAATGTGTTTGGAACTCAATTTCACCCTGAAAAATCTGGGCCAGTTGGCTTAAGGATACTTAGAAACTTCATAGACATTTGCCGAAGGTGATTATCTCTGAAAATAATCCCGTCGATAGACATTTTCAAAGGCAAAGTAGTGCGTCTCGTAAAAGGAGACCCGAAGAAAATCACAATATACAGTGACAACCCTGTTGAAATCGCAGAAAAATGGAAGATTCAAGGAGCAGAAATGATACATGTTGTAGACCTCGACTCAGCTTTAGGAACAGGAATAGATAATCACCCTGAAATTCTAAGAATTGTGAAGAAAACAAAGATACCGATACAAGTCGGAGGAGGAATCAGAAGCTACAAATTCGCTTCAACACTACTAGAAAAAGGCGTTGCACGGGTCGTCGTGGGAACGGTAGCTTTTAGAAATCCGAAAGAGCTTGATAAAATGATACAGGTATTTGGAAAAGACAAGGTAACTGTAGCATTAGACTACGTTGCCGAAAAAGTAGTAATAAAAGGATGGACACAATCAACAGGAATAATATTGAAAGATGCAATCTCAAAATTACAAGAGAGAGGGGTAGAGGTATTCTTGCTAACGGCAGTTGAACGAGATGGAATGCTGTCCGGCCCAGATCATAAAACCCTAAGCAGCATAGTTAAAACGCAAAACGCTAAGGTCATCGCCAGCGGCGGTGTAACTTCAATAAAGGACCTAATTAGATTAAAGAAAAGCGGGTTATTTGGAGCAATAATCGGCAAAGCTCTTTACGAGGAGAAAATCAGTTTGGAAGAAGCTATTTCAACGCTTAGGTAGAACTAAAATGCCTCTTGCGAAAAGAATAATCCCATGCCTAGATGTTGACCATGGAAAAGTTGTGAAAGGAATTCATTTCCACAACCTGAAGGACGCGGGCCAACCAGCGGCTTTAGCTAAGAAGTATAGAGACGAAGGCGCAGATGAATTAGTATTCTTAGACATCACAGCCTCTCCAGAAAAAAGGAAGATACTAGAGAAAATGGTGAGAGAAGTAGCGATGGTTCTTGACATACCCTTCACGGTAGGCGGAGGAATTAGTGGAGTAAACGATGCGAGAATAGTTCTTATGAATGGTGCAGATAAAGTGTCAATAAATACATCAGCAGTAAACGAACCTAAGATCGTAAGCAATCTAGCAGAGAAGTTCGGAAGCCAATGCATAGTGGTAGCAATCGACGCAAAACGTAGATTTGACACTCTGGAAGATAAGATAGTAAGAAAAGAGAACGGAAAGGAATTCTGGTTTGAAGTACACACTTACGGAGGCTCAAAGTCAACTGGAATAGACGCGATAAAATGGGCTAAACAAGTTGAGAACCTCGGTGCAGGCGAGATTCTTCTAACATCAATCGACTCAGACGGTACACAGAATGGCTACGACATACCTTTAACACGCGGCGTCTCTGAAAGTGTCTCAATACCGTTAATAGCAAGCGGAGGCTGTGGAAAACCGGATCACATACGTGAAGTGCTAACGGATGGAAAAGCTGACGCAGCGCTCGCAGCATCAATATTTCACTATAAACAATACTCAATAGATAAGGTAAAGAAGTATCTAAGTGAAAACCAAATACGGGTAAGACTTTGAAAGAGAAGAAACAACCTATCACAATCGACTTTGAAAAAAGCGATGGACTAGTTCCAGTCGTAGTTCAAGACATCAACACTAACGAAGTACTAATGCTTGCTTACGCGAACAAGGACGCAGTGGAACACACAATAGAAACCGGTTACGCACATTACTGGAGCCGATCGCGCAAATCACTATGGAAGAAAGGTGAAACCTCTGGCCACGTACAGAAAATCAATGAAATACGTATAGATTGCGACAACGATACTTTACTATACTTGGTTAATCAGGTCGGAGCTGCTTGCCACACAGGTGAAAAAACGTGTTTTTACAGAAAGCTAAAAGAAGACTGACTACTTTACTTCTGAGAGAGAACCGAATCTACCGACATTAAGCTTAACCTCGCCTCTGAAACTGTTAGTGTATCCATTCTCAATTTTTATCTTAAGACCAACACTCACTTGATCTATTTGATCATCCCATAGAGAAAGCTTTATTGAGCCACTATCATCGGTAATCACAGCGTCAGCAACTTTCGCTTGGCCGCCGGTCCTTAGATTCACATCTCTAGAGTCTGATATCTCGGTTACCTCACCTTCAACATCCACTTTGCGCATACCGTCTCTTAAAGTACTGATTTTCAAAATAATACGCCTATCAGGTCTATTCTGTTCTAAAATCCAATATATATAACTTTACACCTAAGAACTAGGGAGAGTTAAGAATCGACACAACCAACCATTTATCGATAATTAGCTACCTTATACTAATTTGAAATTCGCGATTATGTAACAATTGATTAATACCTACGTCAGCCTAGCTTGATAATTGAATGATACCTTTAACGCTTGGAACCTTATTAGCAAGCATTTTAGTGATTATCATATCTCTCTTAGCAATACTTCTACTAACTCCATTAACAATAAGGATTTTGAAATCTAAAGGAATTCTCGTTCAAGACTTTCACAAACCAAATAAACCGTTAGTGCCAAAACCCGGTGGCCCAGCAATAATGATGTCGCTGATAATAGGGGAATCATTAGCATACCTCTTTACTGGAAACCTTGGAATAATTGCGTTAATACTTGTAACTGCAATATCAGGAGTCATCGGCTTACTTGATGACGCTTATACGTTGAGCGGAGTAATGAAACCTGTCTCACTGTTGATTGCCTCGCTTCCAATACTAGTACTAGGAACGTTTAGCGCTCATCCTGAATTCCCTATATTCGGCGCGGTTAGACTTACACTTATCTATCCTCTTCTTGTATTAATAGCAATACCCATAACAGCCAACACCGTAAATACTATAGATGTTCTTAATGGGGTGGTAAGCGGATTCATAACAATAGCTGCTATTCCAATTATCTTCGCATTAGCACTTAAAGGTAATACTGATATGTTTCTAGCAGCACTTCCAATACTCGCAGTTTCATTTGGCTTTTACATATTTCACAAGTTTCCATCCAGAATATTCCCTGGGGACTCGGGAAGTCTAAGCTTAGGAGCAATTTATGGTGCAATCGCAATAGTTGGAGGAGTTGAGATAATTGGAATAATAGCTATTTTACCTGCGATTCTGAACTCATTCTTTTTCCTCTCAAGTGTTAAACGTCTTGTTGAACATAGGAAGCTTAAGGAAAGACCAACAATAGTATTGGGAGAAAACAGATTGGCAGCATCACGAAGTGTCTCAGCACCTTTGACGCTGGTGAGACTTATACTTGCTGATGGGCCTTTGACGGAAAAGGAAATAACGTTAAATATATTGAAGCTGACAATTTATTCGGCTTTTCTAGCTATTATTACTGCGTCTATGACTTGGTTGAAATAACATGATTAGTGGTTTACGCTCCCTCATGATAATAATAACAACGGTATGGGCACTAACATTAGTAGAATCCTACATTATATTCATAATAATAGTTCCGTTATCATTAACTTCAATCAATTTTGGGATAAGCATAATGGAACCTGTTGTCAAAACTGGTCTAGCCGGAGCGCTGGCGCTGTTTTGGATCTACGCAATGCTAAAGATTAGAAACGTATACGCCAAGAATAAGATTTTTTCAAAGCCAGAAGAAACTTAGACGTTTTCCCAAATACGTTTTTTCTTTTCATATTCAGTCCTGCTGTAAACTGGCCTAGCTGGATTACCCATAACAACCGTCTCAGAGGGAACATCCTTGGTGACAACAGCACCCATACACACAACACTGTTCTTACCCACCTTTAAACCGCTTCCTATAACAGATCTTGCACCAATAATAGCTCCGTCCTCAACTTTGACGCCTTCAAGGCGCTTGCTAAGTGGATATCGGTCATTAGTTAGAACTGCTGAAGGACCGATAAAGACGTTCTTCCCAATAACAGATAATGGTGGAATATAGGCCAATCCAGCGACTCGACTGTTCTTCCCAACAAATGTGTTGTAGTCTATATGTGCGAGTGAACCTATGACGACATTATCACGCAAGTTAGCATTATCACCCACATAGGCGAAATGCCATATCTTCACGTTTTTACCTAGCTTCACGCCTTTACCTAAATGATATATTATTCCACTCGTATCCATTTGCTACATCACACCTGCTTTCTTTTTTAACTTATCATCTTAAGTCAAAGGTCTAGATATATTGGAGATCCGGATTTACTAGAAACTAAAGCAGCCTCAGCTATTTTAGTAGTATTGACCGCATCTTGTCCGGTAACAACTGGTTTACGATCTGAATCTATACATTCGACGAACCATTTCAGTTCATTCTGTAAAGGCTCCTGCCAAGTAAGCCTTGGACTTCTAGAACCTTCAGCATCATCTATCACTATGTTTTGCGTTACAAAGTCAACGGTAGCAACACCTTCAGTGCAAACTGTTATTAGCTGTCTAACCCTTTTTGGAGTCACCCAGTTTGATGTTATGAAAGCGTTCTTTGGATCTTTAAACCCAAGTATTATTGCGGCGAAATCCTCATGTTTACCCATAACTTGACCAGTTCTCGCGAACACCAGTTTAGGTTCAGATTCAAATATCCAGCGCGCTGTATCGATGTCATGAACTGATGTATCAACAACGATACCAACATCCTGTATTCGTGAGGGCCACTTGTTTTCTCTATGAAATTCTAGGAGCAACGGTTCTCCTAGCTTCCCACTTTTTAAAATATCTTTAAGCGCTATAACTGCCGGGTTGAACCTTTCAATATATCCAACTGTGAATTTTACTTTTTTCCTAATAGAAAGATCAATAAGAGCCTCTCCTTCACTTGATAGTGCGGTTAATGGCTTCTCAACAAACGTGTGTAAACCGCGTTCCATAGCCTTCTTCGCAATATCGAAATGAGTCACCGTTGGAGTGCATACTGTGACTCCATCAATATCAGCCTTGTCTAGAAACTCGTTAACTGATGTATATCCATGAACACCATACTTTTTCCCATATAGGTCAACCCTTGACTGATCAAAATCGCAAAAAGCAGATAAGAGCCCAAGTTCGTAGAAAACCCTTAAATGATTTTTCCCCCAGCCCCCAACACCAATTACACCTATTTTTGCCATTTACATTCACACTAAATGATCCACTAGCAGATTTGCCTTCAACACAACCATATCAGATCTTTTATCATCTAATTTGAATAGTTTTGAAGCGTAATTATAGTCTTTTTCTGAACATATAACGATAATATCTACTTTAGACATGTCAGATATGCCTCCGCCAAAACCTTTGCTAGTTTTTCTATTATCAGGACCACTGAGAACACTTATGTCACCGATATAATCATGAAGATTCTTAACCACTAAGTCTAGTGAGGAAAGTCTACCGCCTCTCATCTCATACTTGTCAACCGACCAAGCGAGGGTAACTTTGGTCTTACTTGCTTTTAAGTCCAAATCTCTCATAACCTGTCGTATTTCATCGACAAGGTACTTAACGTAGCTATCAAAGCTTTTGAGTATTCCTGAAGAGATATACAGGGAAGGGTCTCCAGTATCTAGTGTTCCTAAAATAAATTTGAAATCAAAAAGAAATTCGGTCACAGTATCAATGTAAACCTCATTATTCTTAGAGAGCTTCCTATTTTTCTTCCGCTCATCACGACTTATAAACTTCTTACAAATTTCAAAATCTGAGGCTAGGGAAAAATGATTATCTAAGAGATATTTGTAATAAAGTAATTCTGCAACGTCAAGAGTTGTTGTTTGAAATGATTTGAATCCGGCTTGTTTGAGCACTTCAATCAAACTTTTGCTTGGATTATTTTCAATACCAATTATCGGAGAAAAACTGGTTCGAGGCTGTAAAGGAACATAAACGTATTCGAAATCTTCGCCATATCTGAAACCACATATTCGTTCAATCATCGAGACATTGCCCTTATTCTCATTAAATCCCATTGGAACACAATTGATTAAAGTGGAGTTTTTGGAAAAATTCTTAGTAGCCTCTTTTAACCGTGTATTGATCTCAGTCTTTGCATCCTTGTCAGCACGCCTCATCTTAGGTGTGAAGAAGACGTACTTGGCCTTGTTTATCGCATCATCCATTTTTTCAAGAATTATAAGAGGCTCTTCATCAATTAACTCGTTTACAGTTCTACATGACGAAACTATTTCTGGAGTGAGTTTCATCCCTATTTGAAGAGTCTCGTCAACAATTGTAGTTTCAAAACCGTTAGCTACGAGCATTGAAGACATACCGTAGCCCTCTGTACTCAAACCCACTATAGTGGCTACCCCTTTATTGCCACCCAAAATATAATCAATCCTTTTTTCAAGAAATAATATCATGGGGTATGAAAGAAGTTCTTTTAAAATCTTCTTAACAAAAAGAATTAAAGAAGGTGTTAAAACATTTAACGAGATAAACATTGTTCATATGGATTGACATTCTAACACCTAAACAGCTACTATTCTTTGACCCTTTATCGAAAGAGCTACAGAGTAGAGGACATAAAGTCATGTGCACATCCAGACAATACAGGGAAGTTGACAAATTATCAGATCTGAAGAATGTTAAGCTCGAGTTTATTGGAAGACATGGAGGAAACTCAATTCAAGAGAAGTTAAAAGCCAGTTGTGAACGAACAGTTAGACTTGCTGATTTCGTTTCTAATCTCAAGCTAGACTATGCATTGTCATTTAGCTCGCCTGAATGCGCGAGGGTGGCATTCGGACTGGGAGTGAAACATATATGTGTAAACGATTCACCGCACTCTGATAAAGTAAACAGATTAACAATACCCCTTTCAGAAATCCTCTTCACCCCTTGGATAATTCCTTTTTCGGCATGGCGTAACTACGGTATAATAAATTCTAGAATAATCAGATACAAAGCGTTAGATCCTGTAGTCTGGATTAAGCGAAGACACGCTAAGAAAATCAAAAAGCAGGAATTTGGATTGAATCCAAAGAAGCAGACAATTACGTTAAGGTTAGAAGAGAGTAAGGCTTCATACCTGCTTTCTCACGATAAATCTTACGGTAGGAAAATAATTGACTCACTTATTCTTAATTTTGGAGATTGTGAGATATTCATATTGGGAAGATATGATGATCAGATTGAAATGATAAAGAATACTTACGGTGCAAAAGTAAAAGTTGCAGATGATGTCTTGAATGGATTAGATCTTCTGACTGTAACTGATTTGTTCGTAGGGATGGGGGGTACGATGACTTGCGAGTCAGCCTTACTTGGTATACCGACGATTGCTGCGTTCCAAGGACCGGATCTTTACACTGAGAAATACCTAGTTAAGAAAGGGCTCTTGTTAAAAGCTAGAAATGCAGAGCAAATAGTAAAGTTAGCCCGAGAATTAATGGTGCATAATGAAATAAAGACACGTTTTAGAGCAAAAGCAGAAAAGATAGTTAGTGAAATGGAAGATCCGGTCAAGTTTATCGCGGATAACTTGGAAGGACCCCAAAGCAAAAACACTAAATATTAAGTGACTATTCATCACTCTTCTTGACTTTTCATTGAGACTAGGTCGTATATTGTATCTTTCCATTCAACACCGCCTCCGATAACAACCTTATAGAATGAAACCAATATCATAGTGAAGTAAATTGCAGCGGCAACCGGTGTAAATACTGCGTATTTTAAAGAGCCTCCGATCTTAAAATAGAATATTGACATGCATGAGTAAATAATAATGATTTCAATTATGTTTGATATTCCAATTGGATTTGAGAATACATTGCCTGTAATAATATTGTATGATAGAATGTTGAAAGGTAATATGAATCCGAGGTAGAT